>CAYXEF010000057.1:0-5784 GCA_964463825.1 uncultured Candidatus Cloacimonadota bacterium
ATCGATGGAGTATACGCAGCAGGGGATGTGGTAAGCAAGAGATACAGACAGATCACAACGGCTATGGCTGATGGAACCATCGCTGCATTGTCAGCGGAAAAATATCTCCGTCGGCAATAGTGGAGAGGATGGATAAATGGACTTGGTAAAGCGCCTTTTCGTCGTTCTAGCGCTCATTACGTTCCCGTCGGGAGCGATGGCCTACAACCTCAACTCGGATGGAAGCATGACGCTTCAGGGTCGTCTCACGACCCAGGCGCAGATCCGGACGAACTCGACCGTGGGGACCAATCTCAAGATCAACGAGTGGGATCTCGTTTCGCAGAAAAACACGCTCATGCTCGAGTATCGATGGAACATCGGGCAGATCGCTTCCTCGGGGATTGCCTCCTCCATCTACGTCCAGCCTCGCGTGTACTACGACGGAGCCTGGGACTACGGCGCCAGGGCGATGTCGGACGCCAACTACCGCCACCGTCGCGGCTATTTCAACGACAAGGATGTCGACCGTTACAAGTTCAAGCCCGACCTGTTCACCGGCTACATCGATTTCAGCGGGTACAACTCCTTCCTGCGCATGGGCAAGCAGGCCTTTTCCTGGGGCGAGATGTCCACGGTGCGCATCCTCGACGGCGTCTGTCCCCTGAACACCCAGGGCCCCGGCGTGGCCATGGAGGAGCGGCTCATTCCCCTGGCCATGGTGCGTGCCAACCACTCCATGATCGGCGTGGGGCCGTTCAGCAGCGTCTCCGTCGAAGGCTATTTCGTCCCCGGCGCCGTGGACAACACGGTCAACGAAGGCTCCCCCTACGGCGGCCCCGTGTCCATCACCCCGGATACCGCCCGGCCGGCGATTGGCGCCGCCTTTTTTAACGAGAACAAGCACCGCGACGATCGCTGGGGCATAAAGCTCGGCGTGACCTGGGATGACCTCAACGTCAACCTGGCCTACTACCGCATGTTGTCCGACTCTCCGGGCACGGTCACCTCCATCCTCACCAATCCGTACACCTTCCGGGCGGGAACGACATCTCTCGGGTACTATCTGCCCTATCTGCTCTCGGGCGCCCAGACCAATATCTACTACCTGCCGGTCGATGTCTTCGGCGGCAGCTTCAACTATAACTACAGTCCTTTCGATGTCGTAATCCGGGGTGAGGGCGCCTTGTTCAAGGACGTCCCGCTGACGGCTTGCGACCAGCGGCGCGGAGGTTCCAGCAACGAACTTCTGTCCAACCGCAACAACAACGGCAATCCGTATTACTATAAATCCGATGTCATGAAGTTGGGCATCGGCATTGACAAGAACTTCAACTGGAAGTGGCTCAATCCTGACAACCAGGTCCGTTTCACCTTCGAACAGATTTACACCAACATCCTGAGCATGAACAGTTTCGCCGTTTACGGATGGGCCGATCCCCATGGTCCGACCTATTTCGGCGGCCTCGGCCAGGCGGCCATGCTCTACCAGCGTAACGGCTACATTGGTCCAACATCCTGGATCAACAGGCCGCGCTTGAAGATGGATCAAACCAGTTTCCAGTCCGTGCTGGTTCTGGGAAGTGACTACTATTCCGGAAAGGTCAAACCCAGTTTCACCGGAATCGCCGACTGGGTTACCGACTCCTTCATGCTCATCCCCTCGGTTACCTTCACCAACAACACCTGGTGGGACGTCAGGCTGCAATACACCTGCACCCTTGCGGACAACTACAGGGGGTTGGGCATGACCAAGGACAGGTCCGAGTTCAACCTGACAATGAACTTTTATTTCTAATTTCAAAAAGAGGAGCGCAGCATGAAACGTTTTCGCGTCGCCATGACTTGCCTTGCGGCGGTCATGCTTCTCTCGCAGGCGGCCATGGCCGATGTTCAGCCAGGACAGGTCGTCAACAAGGATAACGTGCAAAGTATCCAGGGTCTTGTGCCGGAGTTCCTTTACAATCTCGTGAAGGACGGCAAAATGGAAATGAAGATCGGCCAGCTGGGTTTCAACAAGAAGGAATTCGTTCTTCCTTCCGTGAAGGACAACCTGCAGGCGAACAAGGGCAAGTACGGCTTGTCGCCCCAAAACGACCTGATCGAAGTCGCCAGCGGCAAGAAGTATCCCAAGGTGGTCGGTCTTCCCTTCCCGGATCTGGATCCCTCCGATCCCCAGTGGGGCTTCAAGGCCATGTACAACTGGCGCATGCTTGACCAGTCCACCGGCAACTGTCTCACCATGAACAGCCTGCTCGATGTCGACAGCGGCAAGGTCACCCGCGAGTGCATTCAGGAGCAGGTCTATTACCGTCCCGGCGCCAAGGACGCCATGAACGAGTACGACTGGGTGTTCGCCGGCGTGTACCGCAAGCCGTACGACGTTTCCGGCCTGGCCACCCTGGACATGAGGACCATCAACCCGGATGCCTCCAGCATTCGTTACAACTATCTGCCAGGTATGCGCAAAATGCGCCGCATGCCCGCCGACACCCCCACCTCGGAAACGTTCTTCGGCTGGTCCTTTGCCGAGGACGATACCTCGCTTGGCGGACCCTACTACCAGATTCGCGACTGCGACTACAAAGTGGTCGGCGTGAAGGAGATGCTCGTCCCCTACCTGAGCGAGAAGCCCAAAACCCTGACGAAAGATCAGAACGGCAACGCCATGTTCGAGGTGAAAAAGCCCGAGGACGGCATCATCCTGGCGGCCGCCGCCGGCAAGTCCGATCTGGCCGACTGGGTTCCCACCAACATCGTGTGGGTGAAGGCCAAGGTGGTCGAGCTCGAATTCACCGCCAAGAACATCAAGGGCTACCAGTACGGGACCAGCAAGGCCTGGATCGACGCGGACACCGGCCGCCCCGCCTACAAGTTCCTGAACAAGGCCGCCGGCGGCAAGCCCATGAAGATCGTGCTGCACGTCCACGGCGCCTACGCCACGCCGGACAACTCCATCAAGTACCTCGACTACGCCGGTGTCGTCGCCAAGGAGTTGGACCGCAACCACGCCACCATGATCTGCCGCCTGGCCTTGCCCGGCAACAAGATGGTGCTCAACGTGGGCGACAAGGTCGACATGGGGCTTTTCACCAAGGAAGGCTTCGCGCGGTTCACCCAGTAAGGGCCCTGGGTCATCGGAGGGCGCCGTTCGATACGGCGTCCTCCGGGGCTTGGTCTCGAATCATTATGGAGTTCGCCATGAACAAGTTGCTCGGCTTGGTATGCCTCCTCGGTTTTGCCTCCTGCACGTTCGATGTGATGCTGATCGCGCAGAAAAGCCGCCTGATGGCCGAACTCGGCTGGGGCATCCCCTCCCCGTTCACCTACAGCCTGTTGGCGGGTGCCTTCGTGATGACGAGCGCCTTCGCGGTCAAGAGGTAGGCCATGGGAAAAACGATCAAGAGCCTCCTCCTCCTGGCTTCGCTCATGCTGATGATCGACCAGATCATTGTCATGACCGATGCGCTGGCCCCGGCGTTATGGAGTGTTTTCGGAACGGCGTTGTCCATGCTCGTGTTCGGTTTTGGCCTGCTTTTCCTGGGTATCGACCTCGTTCGTGATCGTGTCTCGGTTGGGACGGGAGCCCTTGGCACCGTCTCGCGCGTCCTGATCCTGGCCGGGGGAGGGGGCTCTCTCGCCGTTCAGGTGGCCTGCATCTTCGGCATGCAGCTTTCCTATGACGTTGTCACCTACGTCTTCCCGGCGTGCCTTCTTGTGTTGTGCGTCGGCATTTGCTCGTTGTCGCTCGATCTGAAGTTCGTCAGAACGCAGGTGTTGTAACGCCTGTCGCCTTGGTCGACGAAAGCGCTCTCGGGAATGTTATGGATTGAGACGCATACGGGCGTGGCTGGCTATGACGCCGCGCTTGCATCGCTATCGGCTGTGGTGTGTCTTTTTGTAAATGGCTCCCTGCAATAAGAGTCAAGAACCTAAGACTAACGGCATAAAAACGGACGGAGTTGCTATGCAGAAGAAAAATGTGATCCTGGTCATGCTCGACAGCCTGCAGTTCAATTACCTGGGCTGCTACGGCAACGACTGGATCAAGACCCCGAATTTCGACAGGTTCGCCCGCGAAGGCGTGCTGTTCGAAAACAACTACATCGAGGGTGTTCCCACGGTCCCCTGTCGCCGGGCCATGCATACCGGCCGCTACACCCTCCCCGCCAAGGGCTGGTCGCCGCTGGACATGGACGACACCACCATCGCCGACCTGTGCTGGGGCCGCCCCATCGACACGGCCCTGATCTTCGACTGCCCCATGTACCGGCTGCCCAAGTTCGGCTACACCCGCGGCTTCGACAAGGTCTGGTTCCTCCACGGCCACGAGGGCGACCACTACTACTACGCCCAGGATCCCCTGATCCACTACCAGGCCACCGACTTCCACGAGGACCACATCATCGAAAACGGCGACAAGGTTCTGGGCCAGGGCGTCATCGGGCCCCTGATCCACGAAACCGAGAGCTATCTGAAGCACCGCCAGTACTGGAAAACCGAGGAAGACCAGAACGTGGCCAAGGTGATGACCATGGCCGGCAAGTACCTGGAGAACGTCGACCGCAACAAGTCCTTCTTCCTGTGGGTGGACAGCTTCGATCCGCACGAGCCCTGGGACGTCCCCTCGGTCTACGATCCGGACAAGAAGTGCCCCTACAACCCGGACTACAAGGGCAAGGACCAGTTCCTGCCCATCATGGGGCCCGTGGCCGGCCTCTATTCCGAGGAGGAGCTGCACCACGTCCGCATGCTCTATGCCGAGAAGGTCACCATGGTGGACACCTGGTTCGGCAAGTTCATGGACAAGGTCAAGGAGCTGGGCCTGGAGGATGACACCCTCATCATGGTCGTCTCCGACCACGGCGAGCCCATGGGCAACGGGGAGCACGGCCACGGCATCATGCGCAAGTGCCGCCCCTGGCCGTACGAGGAGTTGGTCCACGCGCCCTTCATGATGAAGGGCCCTGGGCTGCCCGCCGGAAAGCGGGTGAAGTCCTTCACCCAGTCCGTTGACGTGGCGCCCACCGTTACCGACTGGCTGGGCGTCGGCGTGCATCCCTCCATGCAGGGCAAGACGCTGCTGCCCCTGGCCAAGGGCGAGGTGGACAAGGTTCGGGACTTCGCCATTGCCGGCTACCACAAGTTCTCCTGGTCCATCATCACCGACGACTGGTCCTACGTCCACTGGCGCAAGAAGCAGAGCGATATGAACTTCGCCGAGGAAATGTACGAGATCTACGGCAAGGAAACCGCGAAGTCCTCGTCGCACCTTCTCTTTGAGGATGGCCAGCAGTCCACCCAGCCGGAACTCAGCGAGGAGCAGAAGATGCACCGCGAGGCCGCTACGCTGGACGGCGAGGACCAGTGGACCTGCACGCCGGGAAGCGTGGCCGATGTGCCTGATTGCGACGAGCTGTACGTGCGCAAAAGCGATCCCTTCCAGCTCAAGAACGTGATCGCCGACCATCCCGAGGTCGCCGCGGAACTTCTGGAAAAACTGAAACTCCAAATGGCGGAGCTTCGCGCCAGCTAAAAAACACGGCCCGGCCTCCCCGCACGGGGGGGGCCGGGCCACGGACGGGCACGCGTCGTCGACCTTTCCTTCACGCTCCAGCCAGACGGTCACCCGGGGCGTCGCCACCTTTCCGATCGGCCTGATCCCGGCGGGAGCCTCGCGGGCGGAAAGAAGGCGCAACTCAAAAGAGTTACTGGTAAAATCGTACAGGAACGAAGGAGTTTCCCGTGCAGTCGTTTGCGAAAAAAATGTATGTTGACTGCTTTATGAATTTCGCGACCAACATT
>CAYXEF010000057.1:5884-16305 GCA_964463825.1 uncultured Candidatus Cloacimonadota bacterium
GTCGTTTGCGAAAAAAATGTATGTTGACTGCTTTATGAATTTCGCGACCAACATTCTTGCAAACTGGTGGATTGCAAAGAAAATGATGGAATCCTCAGGGTCCGCTGCTGTCGTCACGACAAGTGTGGCTTTTTTTGTCGATTTGGCCGCGACGATTTTTCTCGTGTGCCTGATCGTTTTTTTCATTGCCCAAAAGACCGCACGCAAAAGGCTCATGGTGGAAATCGACATCCTGCCGGAGGCAATTGGTGTCATGCGAAGGCATGGCTGGATGTCACTCTTCATGTTTCAGAAAGTATGGCATTTGATGTTGCAATTTTTGATTTTCGCCATGCTGTTTGGTGGTGTCATCCAGCTTGGCTTGTGGGGCGCCGGGCTTGAATCTTTGGCCCTGGAAAGTTATTCCATGCTCAAGGGCGTGCTGTCCGGCATTGTCGCGGCGGTTTCCACCCTTGCGGGCTTCACTGCCGCTGTGTCCAGATCGAGCTGATCTGGCGATGGCATCACGGATACCGTCCTCCGGGGGTACCGTATCGACGCGGCCGGGAACCTTCATTTGGCGGGGCACCCGGTCTGCAGCCTTTTCTGCTTGAAACGCTTCTTTGGCCCTTGGCCCCGTAATCGGGCCTTTCGTATCCCCTTGCCGGGGTGGCTTTGGCCAGGAAAAGTTATGAGGCCTTGACTTCCTTCACCGTGGCCATGGCCGCACTGATCATGCCTGCGACGTCAGCGACGTTGGCCGGCATCAGGATCGTGTTGTTCGCCTTGGCCAGGTTGCCGAACGCCGTGATGTATTGCTCGGCCAGGCGCATGTTGACAGCTTCCATGCCGCCATTTTCCTTGAGGGTGACCGCGACTTTGCGGATGCCTTCGGCTGTGGCCGTGGCGATGAGATCGATCTTTTTGGCCTCGGCTTCGGCGATGAGGGTGACCTGTTCCGCCTGTCCAGTGGCCTCGTTGATCTTTTTTTGTTTTTCGCCTTCGGATTGGTTGATCATGGCCTGGCGCAGGCCCTCGGATGCGGCGATTTCGGCGCGTTTTTGGCGTTCGGCCGTCATTTGCGCTTCCATGGCCCGTTTGACCGATTCCGGGGGGGTGATGTCTTTGATTTCGTAACGAAGCACCTTCACGCCCCAGGTCATGGCCGCTTCGTCGATGGCCGTGACGACTTCCACATTGATTTTTTCCCGCTCCTCAAACGTCTTGTCCAGGTCGATTTTGCCAATGGCCGAGCGCAGGGTCGTCTGGGCCATTTGCGTGGCGGCGCGAAGGTAGTTGTCGATGCCGTAGGCGGTTTTTTGCGCGTCCTGGATCTCCAGATACACGATGCCGTCGATCTCCACGCTCACGTTGTCTTTGGTTATGCAAACCTGCGGAGGAATATCAATGACCTGCTCCTTGAGGCTGAACGAATAGGCTGCGCGATCAATGAATGGGATCAGGATATGAAAGCCGGCTTCCAACTTGCGGCTGAATTTTCCGAGGCGTTCGATGATGACTTCGCTTTTTTGGGGGACGATCAGGGCGCCTTTTAAAAGGACGACGATGACGAAGAGGGCAAGGACGGCTAACGCCAAAAGGGAAGGTGTCATTGCGGAAGCTCCTTTCAGGATTATTTCAAGGATTTCAGAGTGAGGCAGGACTTGTCGGCTTTGTCGAGGCCCGTGATTTCAACTTCAGAATTCGCGGCGATATGGTCAATCGCGCAGGCTCTCCAGATCGAGCCGCGATAGCGGACCCGGGTCTCCTGGCCCGGGGAGAGTTCATGTTCCACGATCACCCTGGCCCTGACGAAGTTTTGTTCGGACTCTTCGTCGGAGGCCGGTTCGCTTTTGCCAACAAAGACGCGCATGGCCAATTTGCGCAGGGTCGTGAGGGAAAGTATCGTTACAATGATAAATGTGGCGATCTGGGCCGTGTAGGCGTCAGGCAGGACGGCGGCGAGGAGGGCGGCGCCGAAGCAGCCAAGGCCAAAAAAGATGATGACGAATCCGGGTATCGCCAGTTCCGACAGGGAGACGGCAATACCGGCTACGAACCAGATGAGCCAAAGAGGGAATGTCGTCATGGAACGTCCTTTCCAGGAAAAAGAAGTACCTTCATTAAGGATACTGCAAGTTTCACAGCCAATCAAGTCGATGTCGTGGATTGGCCTGGGGTTTTCTTGGCCATTTCCGATGCGTTGGCGGCGCAAGATCGCTCGCCATGCTGCGTCACCGGGCTGGGTATACGCAATTCCGGCATGTTGCGCGTGGCCTGGGCGGCAGTCAGCGCGGAGATCGAGCCCAACAGCCGCGCCGGCCCATGGTCAGCCCGGGTGTCTCCCTCGTCCCCGGCGGCACCCTTCCCCTGTCCCCCGGATTCGCGCGGGGCTCTTCCCTTCCTGAGGTTTTCCCCTGGCCCGCCCGGGGTTGGCTCCCCTGGCCCTCTCTCGCCCAGGAATGGGGCCGTAAACGGTCAGTCAGCCCCGCTGGATTGCCCGAGAGTTCCTTGGACACCAATTTGGATGTAAGGAGCCTCCTTTCCACGCGATCACCGCACAGGTACAATGAGGAAGGCTTCCTAAACTAGTTGACAGAAAAATAAGAATTTTATAACCTGTTTTAGCATATTGTACCTAATATTTTGGAGCATGGCTCATGAAATCAAATATACACTACAAGATAAGGGAAGATTTTAAGCCTCGCAGTATTGCAAATACGCGGAGTGAGAATAATCCTGATTACTGGAATCAAGAGCGTGTTTCGATGTCAGGCCTGTATTCTTATTCAGCATACAAGATAGCCTCTTGCATTATTGGTGAAAATTCATCAATAAAAAGAGTAATAGATTTGGGGTGTGGACCTGGACTGAAGCTATCATCTCTAATTCACCCGCATGGCGTGGATATTACTGGAGTCGATCAAGAGTATCCTATCAGTCTTTGCAGAAAGATACATAGATTTGGACATTTTATTGTTGACGACTTTGAGTCTGGCATTCCGTCCTCAGAGATTAAGGGAAAATTTGATCTTGTCATGAGTGTTGGAGTTATTGAACACCTGCTTGATCCAGACAATCTTTTGAGCTATATTAAAAAGATTAGCCATGCTGATACAATCGTCGTACTGGCAACGTGTGATCGTGATATTATTCAGGCAAAGCCTTCTGTAGAATCGTCAAATATAGAGCATGTGTGGGAGTGGACGATTCGGGAATTTTCAAATTATATTTCATCGCAAGGAATTATTATTACAGAACAACGGCTTGATGACTATATCAAGATATCCTACAAGACCCCAGCTTCAGTGTCAGGATATAAATACTACGCAGAACGAAATGCACAACGGCATTTGATAACCGTCGTTGGAAAGTGGAGCCCTGCCGAGTTAGACCGTTCAATCTAGAAAGCTCTTCGGCGTTCAGGAAGGCTGTTTTTGCGGGCATTGCGCCATTGAAAAAGAGGAAGACCGCTTGGGCATGATGCTATTCCTTAAAATGCTCAAACCATAAAATCACTACGGGTGAATCTCTTCCAGCGACTCCAGGGACTCCAAACGCCATCACGGGATTGGGCTCGCACCCGAATTTGGTAGGGTGTCCCCACATCAAGTTGATCCAGGCCGGAAAAGCGAGCCCAGCATTCTTCAGTCACCCGTTCAAATCCATAGGAGATAGCTGCAAAAGGCTCCCCCGCTGCGCCGACCTGGAAGTGATACGCCGCCACGGCTGTTCTGGCTGGAGTACATGTGGCGATCACATATCCATCCGGATCCACCGCCAGTCGTTCTATTCTTGGTGGTTCCGAGACCAAATTACATCGTTCTTCCCATGAGATATCTAAAACAACCTCTGGCGATGGGGAATCGGCAACCACTGCAATGGTGTTTTCGCCAAGGGTCAGGCCAGGCAAAGCATCTGGATTGACCTGGAACTCGATTTCCAAAGAAATTTCTTGCATCTGTCCAGGTTTTAAAATGACATCAAGGCGATGTAGGGCTGACGCCTGCAAGGGGGTGATGACTTGGTCCAACCAGGCAACCCAGCCCTCCTGAGTTTTCGTGAATTGTAATTCATGGCCATGTGGAATCTGCGTGGTAAACAGCCTGGCGCACGCTGGCCGACAGGGACTGGTCAGGCGTCCTCCAACAATTGGGTATGGCAATGTTACGCTAGTGGATGAAGGGGACGTTGGGCATTGCATTAAAGTTCGCTTCAATGTTCCTGATGCGACACGATGCGGAGGCCGCACCCAATTGTATGCGTTTGGCGTAATCCAAGCATGGAATAAACCAGAGAAATTAGTTCGCCAAGTCAACTGATCACCAGGGGAAAGTACGAAATCAAGTTTTGTCTCCTGTTCTGGAAATCCCGAATCGTACACCGTATAACAACTGAAAGTCCCCAGATCGCCATCTTTCATGCCCAGCCGATTCCCAAAACTATGGTCAAAGTTGGTCTGTATCAATGTTGCTGGATGGTGCCAGCGCAAATGGCGGGTTAGTGTTGGATCGGCATTCAAGGCGGCTACGCCAAGAGGCAATCCTCCTTTTAAGGCCAAAAGGCGACATAGCGGATCGTACATTCGCCACTGACCGTCATGATAAACCTCACTAACAAAATGACCTTGGAGATGCACGAGCCGACTTCGATATCCTGCAGCTTGACATAAACCGTTAAACAAAATGCATGCCGTGACGCAATTTCCACTGCCATAGCAGTGCAACTGCCGCATAATTCCGTATGTTTCAATACTCCTCTCATACTCGTATCCTGGATAAACACTCCATGGATATTCTTCTTTTTTAAATTTCATGGAACTATTCACATACAGGAACTCTGGATCCTGTCCGTAGTGGAAGCGTTGCCCCATGAATTCAAAAATTGCCCGAACCCGGTGTTGATCTTTTGAATAATTCGCAACCACCTCGTCAACTACATCATTCAATCGCCAAGGCGTTTGCGGGCGCCCAGCTAATACGCGCAGACCATCAATGGGGGCGCTTCCGACATTGGTTACGGTGATACTCGATAATGGTGTAAAAGTAGGCGCAAGATAGTCAGGATAAGGTGGATAGGCATGGACAGCCATCGTCGAAACTTCATCCTGCCCCCCCTCAAGGCACAACCGATACGGACCTGTGGTATTTGCATTAAAGAGGAGTCTTGTGGTCTTCATGGATGCCTCTTGATGTGTTCAGGGGGGGGCGGCAACGAGCAACAACGTAGTCGGCAATGCCAGGCTTGGAAGAAATGCGCTCGCTCATGCACGCCATCCATCTGTCTGGACGGAGAAAACATATACCATCTCCCTAAATTTACGATATTTTAATGAGATCAACCGTGCAACGTCCTCCATTCAGGGAACTATGGGAAAAACCATGCCGCCGGCAGTAAGCTCCCTGGCTCAGGCCGCGCCGCTGCCAAGCCTCAATATGTTCAAGGCCAGTACGTCGCCTTCTTGGAAGATGCCTCTGCTGCTGATGCTGCCATGGCCGTCCCCCTGCGAGACTTCCCATGACAGAAAACTCAGGCGGCATAATAAGGAACACTTTGGACGCTTACTAGTATACCGGGAAAAAAGGTCTTGCGATAAAATAACCACCAAGCAGCGCGATCATGACGCCGGCACTTTTGCGAAACCAAACGCCCCCACCCTTCATGGTGCCATTTTCCAACCAGCGCTGCACAAGCGCGGTGGAACTCCCGGCTGCGACGATGGGAAGGCAGTGTCCAACAGCAAACAGCACGATGAAGAAAACCCCAGTCAGAACCATTTCCTGGATAGTGATAATCGCTAAGATTGGCGCAATAAAGCCGAATGTACACGAACCAGACAGCACGCCGTAGGTTAATCCGAGAAGAAACGCGCCGGAAATACCCTTGACCTTGAGCCGCCCCATTATGCCGCTGGATACGGAACATTTGGCCAGCCCCAACATATCCAAGGCGACCCAGAGAAGAAGCGCGCCGACAAAAATTGTCCAATACGGACCGATATCGCCGAGCATACGTCCCAGCAGGGTGCAAACCACTCCGATCGCAGCGATGGTCACGAACAGACCGAAAGAAAATGCCAAGGCATACTTGGCGGCTTTCCGCCCCTGGATGATTTTGCCCTGCCCCGCGACATAGCCGACGATGAGGGGAATGGACGCCAAATGGCACGGGCTGAACAGGACGCTGACGATTCCCCAAAGAAAGCAACCAATCGCAGCAATAGCAAAGCTATCTGTCATCCAAGCATTGATGGCAAGAAATACCTTGTCAAGCATACTACGTTACCTTAATTACTCAATAATTTATCCAGTATTTCTGCAAACGGCTTTTCATCCAAAAAACCTTCGTGCCTATAGACCTCATTTCCTGTCTTATCAAAAAATATTTGCGTGGGAATCGCTCGAATGCCAAATTTGGCAGCTTGTTCAGGTGTTTCCCGAATATCGATAAAGACAATCGCGGCCTTTCCATTATACTGTTTTTCCATAGCATCCAAAACAGGCACCATCATTTTACAGGGGATGCACGTCTTGGCACCGAGATCAACGACGGTCACCATGTCCCTGACGGGGACATCCTGGGGGGGAGCGGCGTAAGCGACTGAAGCACAGGCGAACACAACGACAAACAAGCGAAAAATGATTTTCACGATGGCCTCCATGGTTCTGCATCAATAAACATGTTGTAAACCACATAAAATGCGTATTCAAAAAAATCAGCACCAAATCATACGATCGACTTCGCTCATTCATGAAAATTATTATCCATCAAACGAAACGAGGCATATCTTTTCTCCCATGCCTTATAGGCAGACTTGGCCACCAATCATGTTGATTGGCGGCCAAGTCTCAATCAAAAACACGTCGAGTCACAATGCATCCATACCGATAATTCCGCCTATGCCTTGACCCAAGAGATCAACTCGCTTTTTGAAGGGACCTTTCCCACCACCTTGATCACACCGTCAATAATGACCGCAGGCGTAGAAAACACTCCATAGCTTGCAATTTGTTGAAAGTCAGAAACCTTTTCCACAGTAGCTGTCACACCGGCCTCATTGACGACTTCGCGGACAAGTTTTTCGGTTTCCTTGCACTTCGCGCAACCAGGGCCAAGGACTTTGATGTCCATGATTTTCCTCCTGCATGAATCTTTATTGCACACTATTAATAAACGGCATTGAAAAGATACCCCACGAGAAGGATGCCAAGTCCCACCACACCGGCAAAAACAAGAATCAAGCGGGGCTTGAGCACCTTTCGCAAGATGATCATTTCAGGCAACGACAGGGCAATGACCGCCATCATGAATGCCAGGACAGTTCCAAGAGCAGCCCCCTTTCCGAGCAGGGCCTCCACCACCGGCACGATACCCGCCGCATTGGAATACATGGGAATGCCGATCACAACAGCTGCAGGCACAGACCACCACGCGCCCTTCCCCATGATCGAAGCCATGAACCCTTCGGGCACGTAGCCATGAATACCAGCCCCCACCGCAATACCAACCACGACATAGATCCAGACCTTGCCGACGATATCCTTGACCGCATGCAAGCCAGCCTCGATGCGGTCTGTCCATGTCTGCTCGTTCGCAGGGACAACGGAAGGATCGGTCCGAATCTTCATGACCCAATCTTCGACATAAGGCTCCAGGTTAAGTTTTCCGAGCACCCAACCCGCAAGAATGGCTACAAACAATCCCGTGCCGAGATACAAGGCGGCGACTTTCCAACCGAGAAGCCCGTAGAGCAGGACCAGGGCGATTTCATTGACCATGGGGGCGGAGACGAGAAAGGAGAAGGTCACTCCCATGGGGACACCAGCCGTGACAAAACCGATAAAAAGCGGCACGGCCGAACAGGAACAGAAGGGCGTGACGATACCGAGCAGTGCGGCCATGACGTTGCCGGCGGATTCCTTTTTCCCGGCAAGAATTCTTCTTGTGCGCTCGGGAGTAAAGAACGTTCGGACGATACCCACGCCAAAGACCACGAGGGTGAGCAGCATGAGCACCTTGGGGGTGTCATAAAAGAAGAATTCCAGAGAGTCACCGAGATGGCTTCCCTGGACGATCCCGAACACATTGTAGGTGAGGAGGCGGGAAAATCCTGGCAACATTCCATAGACCAGCCACCACGCCATAAGGACGGGGGCGAGTATCAGAAGATAGCGGACAAGTCTCCCCTTGCCCATCTCCGAGCCATCGGCCACGGATTCCTTCACGCAACAGGTCTTGTATCCAATTGGTTCCATTAAAGTCTCCCTTTGTTCCTTGGTACAGTGTTTTCCAGGCTTGGGGCCGAAATTACCCTGCGAGAATCAATCCCGGCATGATTTGAGTATTTGGCCAACAAGCAAAATATTATGGCAAAAAATATATCCGCTCTCCAGCCCCGGACACAATGTGCGTGCCTGGAGGCCTATCGCACGCCTGTGAGGGCGAAGAGCACAAGACACATGAACCCAACAGTCGATAGCACCCCTGCTTTCCTCTATTTTCGGAATCAACGGCTCCGACCCACGCAATCCACTTGAATTTCTTGACATAGTCGAGGCATCTATCCCTGCCAACTCGATCAATTCACATCCGTGCCATCCACCACGCAATGAATAATTGACGATGCGCACTCACCATTTAAGGCCTAATGCACTGAAAAAAAGGCTTTATTTAAAAACCAACGGGACTTCACTAAAAAACAACACTTGACTAATTGGCAAAATAGCCAACAATTCGCGCATGTCAAGCCTTTCATTTTGCGACAAAATCAATTGAAGTGTAATCGCTCAATACGGCGTGTCTTGTCACTCCCTGGCCTGCCGGCGATTCTGAACAGCCTGTCCAGGTTGGCCCACAGCCAGAGCTTGCGCCTCTGGTGAAACAGATTTTCCCACCGCTGACAGACTAAGCATCTTGGCGATATTCGTATTGGAAACCGTGGCGACCATACCAGTCGCATCGTGCTCAATGTCCACGATCCCGCGCAGGGAAGCCAAGACCTCGAGGCCCCGGACGGGGGAGGCGGGCGCTTCGGCCGCCCCGTGACCGCGCCGGAAGACCAAGGTGCTTTCCTTGACGCCCAGGGCCTGACGAATTATTTTTACGATGGAGCCCCGGGAAGGCCAGGGATCGCGCGACTCTTCGGAGACCGCACCCTGATGTGGTAAAACCGTCCCGGGGTTTTCCTGTTCTATCCGGGACAACTCGTGGTCGTAGAAGCGCTGTCCGTTGGCGTCCTGTCGCACGACCAGGCCTGCGAGAAACCGCTTGTCACCGATCCGCAGTTTGGCCGCATAGATTGCCTTCGTTTTCTGCTGCCCGATTCTCTTGGTTCCCTCTGGGATCGGCACGGCCCGCTCCAGCAATTCCGGCAGGGCCGCCACGGCCTGAATCTTCTCCGGCCCAGCGCCATGCGAGAAGGAATCACGGATTCGGGTGGCGATCCGGCCCTGTGCCGCGATCTGCCCGTGATGGCGGAAGATATCCGACGCTGCGAGGGCATTAACGAATTGGAAGTTCTTTCGCGCCATCCGCGCTTCGCTAGGACACTCCCCGACTTGGTTCATGCTGGCGTGACAACACTTAATGTGAGTTTGGGTATCCGGGGCGGCGGCTGTGGGCGAGGATGGGACTGAACCAGAGAAGACAACAGGGCCGGGTAAAAGGTACGCGCCCTGTGACTCCGTCAGGCTGATCCCGCGTCAAATCCCGCGACAGCACTCGTCCTGAGAGAAAACGGCAACCACCCCAGCCCCCGTCATCACTCGTCCTTCAATTTTTTCTGGGATGCACCGCAAATGTCCAAATGTCCAAATATGCGTCTATTATGCTGAAATAATAGACATTAGGCAGAATCGAGGCGTCCTTGGCGTGCCTGCTGGGGCAAATCTCTGCTTCTTCAGCCCACCCACTGCAAAAAAGAAAGGCCCCGACGGTACAGGTCGGGGCCAGTAAAGTTATGTTGCTTAGAAAGACTTATGGGTTGACGATTGCGCCTCGACTATGAACGTAGAGCTAGTGTTTGCCACACATGCAGCTTGCCAGATTTCATTTTTTACTGGCCTTCAAGTGCTCTACTGCGAGGAAAACTCTCCGACAATTGATTCACCCATTGGCATCGCCTCCGTTAGGGTTGCTCACAACCTTCACTAGGGACACGACTAACATATAGGCTCGCGGCCCAACGCTGTCTAGTGCTTTCAGGGGGTGAAAATAAAAAATCTGGAGATGCGAAGCCGATGGGCGATTTTTTCAGCGGATGTACCTGAAACGGAAAGGACTCCCCCCAGACAAATCGGACATTCCTCCAGACCTCCCCACCCCTGCGCTGGGGGCTCTCCCGGGACCAGTCCGGGGGAAGGGATGGGGAAACCCCAGGAAGGGCCCTTACCGCGCGAATCCGGGGGATGTCCGGGGCTGGCGGCGGGGGCTGACCGGGGGAG
>CAYXEF010000058.1:0-2662 GCA_964463825.1 uncultured Candidatus Cloacimonadota bacterium
CCACCTTTCCACGTCCAACGTTGTCATCCCGGGCTTGACCCGGGATCCAGTCTTTACAGGGCAATCCACCAGTTCGGCATAAAAGACTGGATCCCAGCTCGCCACCCCGCCGCGCGGGGATCACGGCGTCCGGGATGACACCGTGTATAATCGAGCAAACACACCCAACTGATCCGGTTAAATTTCCGCTTGACATAATGAATGAGGTTGTTAATCTGCGTTTTGAAGTGTGAGGTGAGATATGAGAATCATCTTTTGGCTAGTACTTGGTTTGTTTGTTTGGGTGTCCGTACCTCTGACCGGGGTTGAGTATCTGGAGCAACTCGGTTTGGGCGTGCATGCCGGACACATGAGCAGTAGCGGCTATTCCATCCGCAGTTTTCAAGACAAATTAGGCATCCAGGGCACGATCGGAGCCTACGCCACCAAGAACGAATCCTCGTTCAACCTGGGCATCTGCGGCATCGCCGTTTTGGACGAATTCGAGAGAGGCCGGCTCTATCTGATTGCCGGAGGCAGCTTCCGCGCGTTCTCGGACAAAGAAGACGACAACGAGGAGCACAATCGCTGGACCTTGGGCATCGGCCCCGGAGTGGAACTGATCCTGGGCAGGAAAGTGCGCTTCACGGCGGAACTGCCGATCACCTTAAACTGGCAAAAATACATCGTGATGTGGATCCCCATGGCGGGATTATACTACTATTTCAAATAGCTGACCGCTGCCTCTGTGCCCGTGGGCCAAGATCTCCCGCGCAGCCCAAAAGAAAACTGGACAAAAGAGCCTGAGGCGGCAATCCTGACCTCAGCTTAGGATTTCTGCAAAAGGCAGGCACAGAATGAAGAAACTGCTTCTTTGTCTGGTGGGCTTGGGTTTGGCGGGCATGATCTTTGCGACTCTGCGGCATGAGATCGGCTTGCCGGCTCCCCAGATCAGCAGCCGGGGCGAATTCGCCACCATTACGTTGGAAGGCGCTCAGCCGCGGGGGGAAGTGGGAACACCGGCCCTGCCCTGGGTGGGCGTCACACTGCTGTTGCCTTTGGGCGAACAGGCGGACCGGATCCAGATCCAGCGGTCCCAGCCTGTGGTTTATCAGCTGGACCGACCGCTGGAACCGCTCCAACCCCAGCAACCCATTTCCCAAAGCGCGAGCGAGCCCCCCGTTCCGCCCGATCCGGCAATCTACGCCTCTCCCGAGTCCTATCCCGCCAGTTTCCACACAGAGCCTGGCACTCAGTTCCTGGCTGGACATCCGCTCTGTGTAGCCGGCATCTGCCCTTTCGATTATTATCCCGCCAGCGGGGAACTGGTCTTTTACCAGAAACTCAGCCTCAGCGTGGAGCATAGCCCAGGCAGCCGGGCTCAGGCGGCGCTGGCGCTGTTGAAACAGGACCGGCACACCATGACGCGCCTGAGTGAGGCCATCGACAATGCCTCCGCCCTGCCGCGTTATGAACTGCCCTCATACGGCACGGAATACATCATCATCCACGACTCAGCCAAACAAGCGCAGTGGCAGCCGCTCAGGGATCTGCACACGGCCCGGGGGCTGAACGTCCAGATGAAGCCCGTGCAAGATATTTACAGCGAATATTCCGGCGCGGACAATCAGGCCAAGATCCGCAATTACATCCTCGCCATGTATGCCGCCAACTCACTGTGTTACGTATTTTTGGCCGGCGATGCCGAGCTCATCCCCTACCGCGGCTTTTACGCCACCACGGGCAGTTACACCAATACCAACATACCGGCGGATGTCTACTACTCCTGTCTGGATGGCAACTGGAATTCCGACAGCGACAGCTATTGGGGGGAAATGCACGAGGCCGACCTGATCCCGGAACTCGCCATCGGCCGCTATTGCTACAATTCGGATGCCGAGATTGCTTCCTTCATCGCCAAAGTGGACGACTATCTGAACGCGCCCGATGCCGCAAACATCAAAAGGACCTTGCTCCTGGGGGAACTGCTCAACTCCAATCCGCTCACCTGGGGCGGAGACTGTATGGATGAACTGAAGGTCGGCAGCTCGGCCAACGGATACACCACCACCGGCTTTCCCGCGGATTGGAGCGTGGCGACGCTTTATGACCGGGATCAGAGTTGGGGCATCAATCAGTTGAAACCGCTGATCAGCGCCGGCTACAACTTCGTCAATCATCTGGGGCACGGCAATTACACCAGCGCCCTCGGCATCGCCATGTCGGATGTCACGGAGAGCAATTTCACCAATGACGGCGATCCCGAGAACTTCTCCATCATGTTTTCCCAGGCCTGTTATGCCGGCGGATTTGATTATAATGACTGCATCGCGGAAAAGTTTATGAGCATCGGCACCGCCGCCGTGGCCATGATCGCCAATTCCCGCTACGGCTGGTATTCCGCAGGCTCAACCAACGGCTCGTCGCAGCATTTTCACCGCGAGTTCATCGATTCCTTCTGTGGCGAGAACATCCTGGAACTGGGCGACGCCCTCAACGACTGCAAGGTCGATTGCATCCCCTTCATCCTCAATTCCGGCGTGATGCACTGGTGCCATTACGAGATCAACCTCCTGGGCGATCCCGCCCTTCCAGCCTGGACCGGCGCGCCCCAAACCGTCTCGGCGCTGCTGCCGGATACCTGGACCACCGGACTGGACCACTACCAGATACCGACCAACGC
>CAYXEF010000058.1:2762-8854 GCA_964463825.1 uncultured Candidatus Cloacimonadota bacterium
TGCTGCCGGATACCTGGACCACCGGACTGGACCACTACCAGATACCGACCAACGCCCCCTCCGCCAATGTGCGCATCAAAGACGGCGCCGAATTCCTCTATGAAGGCGTCACGGCCGCCGATGGCTCGCTCTATTTGCATTTGACGCAGGTCGTCCCACCCGGCACTTATGACCTCTACATCAATGCCAATAACTTCTATTCCTATCACACCCAGGTTACCTTTGAGGCCAGCTCCGGACCCTATGCCGCCTGCAATCCGGTTCTCTACGTCGATGCCGATGGCCTGCACCACACCGGAGAGGAGCTCGGACTCACCGTCACCGTCAGCAACGTAGGACAGCAAGACCAAAACGCCGCCGGCATCCTGACCCTCTCCTGCGCTTCCCCCAATGTCCTGATCCTGACCGCCAATTGCGGCTTTGGCCCCCTGGAGAGCGGTGAGAGCCAGCTCATTGAAGGCGTTTTTGCGATCGAACTGACGGGAGAGTTTGAGGACACCAGCCAGGTTCAATTGGTCTTTAGCGCCGCTTTTGACGAGATCAGCACGGAATCTCATGCCTGGCTCACGCTCAACGCGCCGCAACTTGCCCTCAGCGCGTATCAGGCCAGCAATCCCGCCTGGCACATCGAGCCCGGAGACAGCCCTCAGCTGACTTTGTATCTGGCCAACCAAGGCACGGGTTATGCCTATTCGCCGGTTCTGGACTTGAGTTGTGACGATCCCCATGCGGAGCTATCCACCCATGTCCTGTATCCGTCCCAATTGGCGCCGCAGAGCGGGATGGAACTCAGCAACGCTTTCAGCCTGGAGATCTCGGACACCGCCCCGCTCGACACTCCGATCCTGATCGATTACACATTGGACGCGGAGAACGGAGACGCTGATCCGGGCGTGATCAAGGTCTATGTCAGCCGCTCGGGATACCATTTTGAGAACAGCTGGATGGGCTTTGCCGCCCAGGAACTGGCCTCCGGCTTCGTCAACCAGTGGCACCGCAGCCAAAGCCGCAACCATAGCGTCAACGGCTCCTGCGCGATGAAGTTCGGCGGCCCCCTGCTCGGCAATTACGGCAGCAGCGCCTATGGAGCCTTGACCAGCCCCAGCCTGAGTTTGGGCAGCAACGCCACGCTGCGCTTTCATCACTGGATGGACGCGGAACTGGATGCGGATACCGGTTATGCCTGGGATGGAGGCCTGGTGCAGATCTCGGTGGAGGGCGGGGCCTGGCAGCCGCTCACGCCCCTGGGCGGTTATCCCTGCCTGATCAGAGAGAACCCGGCCAGCCCCTTCGCGGCGAATACGCCGGTATATTCAGGATCTTTTGACTGGACTGAGGCGGTGTTCGATCTCTCCGCCTACAGCGGCAACGCCGCCTTCCGCTGGATCTTCGGCTCGGACAGTTCGGTGACCGGCGCCGGCTGGTACATCGACGACGTCTCACTGGACCATGATCCGCCCCTGCCGGTGGAACTGTCGTCTTTCACGGCCTCAGTCAACAACGCCGGCCAGATCGCACTGACCTGGGTGACCCAGAGCGAGTACGGCGTGTTGGGGTACCGCGTGTTGCGCCACACCGCCCCCGAACCAGCGGCAGCGCTGGCGGTCAGTGATTTGATCCCCGCCTGCAACAGCACCCAGCAGCAGCTGTACATCTTTGTCGATGACGACGCCGAAACCCCGGGCTGGTACCACTACTGGCTGCTGCAGGCTGATCTCGACGGCGGCGATTGCTATTACGGACCCATCTCCATCGAATACACCCAGTTGCAGCAATCCGCACCCGGTTTGCCCTTGGTGACCGGACTGGACGCCGCCTATCCCAATCCCTTCAACGCGAGGCTTTTCCTCCCCTATGCCCTGGCCGGTGAAGAGCTGGCCGTGTTCAGGATCTACAACCAGCGCGGACAATTGGTCCGTGTAATGGATGTGGGGCGGCAAGCCCCCGGCAGATACCGGCTGGAGTGGGACGGCAAGGACGATAGCAACCGCGACTGCGGCTCCGGTGTGTATCGAATAGTGATGCAGGCCGGCAAAGAGCGGTTTCAGCGGCAAGCTGTTTTGCTCAAATAGTGCTCACTTTCAAACCGGGCGGGCGAGGATGCCATGGCCAGGAGTCGGAAAGTGGCGGATTTGGCGTGGCGGATCTCCGGTTATCATTGCGGACTCACTGCGGACTCATTACGGACAAAGTCCGCAATGAGTCCGCAATGATAGCGCAATGATAACCGGAGACCCTGGGGGTTTTTGCGGGTTTCTCACCACCAGGTTTCACAGACAGGCACAAAAAACCCCGCAGTCTGCGGGGTTCTTTCGGTCATTCGCCGATTATTTTGACCAGCACGCGCTTGCGGCGCCTGCCGTCGTATTCGCCATAGAAGATCTGTTCCCAGGTGCCGAGGTCGAGCTTGCCTTCCGTCACGGCCACCACCACCTCGCGGCCCATCAACTGGCGCTTGAGGTGCGCGTCCGCGTTGTCCTCGTAGCCGTTGTGGGCGTATTGTGAGTGGGGCCGTTCCGGAGCCAGCTGTTCCAGCCAGCGCTCAAAATCCGCGTGCAGGCCGCCTTCGTCGTCGTTGATGAAGACCGAGGCGGTGATGTGCATGGGATTGACCAGGCACAATCCTTCCTTGATGCCGCTGGCATCAAGGCAATCCCGGACCTGGGCGGTGATGTTTACGTACTCCCGGCGCTGGGCTGTATTGAACCACAGTTCCCTGCGGAAAGAGCGCATCAGACGATCGGAATGGTTTCCAGGTAGGCGGCAAACTCGGAGGCGGTGGAAAACATCAGCTCGGCACCCGCTTGCTCCAGGGCTTCCTTGCCGGCGTAGCCCCAAACGGCGCCGACGGCGATCATTCCTGCGTTTTTGGCGGTTTCCATGTCCACCGGCTGATCGCCGACAAAGGCGATGAACTCGGGTTTGGTCTTGAGCCGGTCGGCCAGTTCCAGGGCACGGGTGGGATCCGGCTTGATGGGTTTGTCCGGTTGCTCGCCGCTGTAGATGCCGAAGGGATTCTTACCCTGGTTGATCATCACGCCACGGAAAAAGTGGCGGATCATCTTTTTGGTGAAGTAGTGCACCTTGTTGGAGAGGATGGCCACCTTGATCTTGTGTGAGACGCAAAGCTGGATCAGATACAGGACACCGGGGTAGGTCTTGGTGTGCAGATACCAGCTTTCCTCGTAGTTGTTCCAGAATTTCTCCGCCAGGGCTTCCACATCCGCCTGCTTGCGGTGCGAGGCCGGCAGCGATTTCTTGCAGAGTTCAAAAAGCCCATTACCCACAAAATCTTTGTAAGCCTCCAGTTTGTGCTCGGGGTATCCGCTTTCAGCCAATGCTTTGTTCATACTGTCGACGATGTCTTGCATGCTGTCCAGCAGGGTTCCATCCAGGTCGAAGATGATGGCTTTGATTTTGGGTTTCTTTTTCATGTGTTCACACTTCCTTCGTGTAGATTGTTAATGGGTTGAGATGTTTCACCCGCATACAGAGAGATATGCGGGTAGGGTATTTCAATACTGTGTTCGGCGAAGGCGTCCCGGATGCGGATCATCAGGGAGGTCTTCAGGTCCCAGTAGTCCTCAGTCTGACCCCATACTCCGAACAAAAAGTCGATGCTGGAATCGCCGAATTTGTCGGCCACGATCACCGGCTGGGGATCCTTCAGCGCCAGAGGCTCCGCAGCGGCCACGCCGGCCAGGATCTCGCGCACGCGGTGCAGATCCTCTTTGTAGGCCACGCCGACGTTGATATTGACCCGGCGCTGGGGAAAACGGGTGATATTGATCACTTCGCTCTTGATCATGGTCTCGTTGGGCACGCGCACAAAGCGGTTGTCCGGTGTTTTCAGCTTCAGCGAGAGCAGGTCGATGCTTTCCACGGTGCCGATCTGGCCGCTGACTTCGATCACGTCGCCCACGACAAAGGGCTTTTCCGAAATCAGAAAGATCCCGCTGATGATGTTGGACACGCTGGTCTGCGAGGCGAAACCCACGGCAATACCCACGACTCCGGCCGCGCCCAGCAGCGCCGATAATTTGAAGCCGAATTCGTTGAGTACGTTGATCGTCAGGATCAGCACCGAGATGTAATACACCGCGCGCACCACCAGTTGCTCGCTCTGGGGTGAAAGCCGGTTGGCGACCAACCTCTTGGCCACTTTTTTGATCAAGATGAGCAAGGGGATGCCGATGGCCAGCGTGATGACCACCCTGAGCGCTACGTTCAGCCTTTCCGGAGTGATGTATTGGTTGATTAACGCGGTAATGTTCATCTGTTAATCAGACTCCTTATTATTAGTCAGGGTTAGGTCGAGCCCAATATTTTGGGTGACGGTTATTTGTCTACCTTTTTTTAATATCATACTCCATTTTAACCCCAATGTCAAACGAAACTTGACACAAAGATGTTCCCGCCGAACTTGGCATCCAGAAAAATGCAAGGAGCAGCAATGAAAATCTGCCAGATCGTCGGCGCCCGCCCGCAATTCGTGAAGCTGGCCCCGCTCTCGCGCCTCCTGCGCCAAAAACACAGCGAGATCATCATCCACAGCGGGCAGCATTACGACATCCAGATGAACGACGTCTTTTTCCGCGATATGCGGATCCCGGCCCCGGACTACAACCTGGAGATCGGCTCCGGCAGCCAGGCGACCCAGACCGCCCAGATACTGGAAGCGCTGGAACCCGTTTTACTCAAGGAAAAGCCGGATTTCACCATCGTCTACGGCGACACCAACACCACACTCGCCGGCGCCCTGGCCGCTGCCAAACTGGGCCTCAAAACCGTGCATGTGGAAGCCTGCCTGCGCAGCCACAACCGCAGCATGCCGGAAGAGATCAACCGCATAGTGGCTGACCATGTCTGCGACATCCTGCTCTGCCCCACCGCCACGGCCCTGGACAACGCGCGCCGCGAAGGCCTGCAGGATAAATGCCGCCTGGTGGGCGACATCATGGCCGACAGCCTCAAACTGGGCCTGGAACTGGCCTCCGGCTCCACGATTTTGGAGGAACTCGGCCTCGAACCGGGCGGATTCCAACTGCTGACTTTGCACCGGCCCTACAATGTCGACTCGCCGGACGTCCTCAAAGGCATCCTGACCGGCCTTGACCGGCTCGGCAGCCCGATCGTCTTCCCCGTGCATCCCCGCACCCGCAACATCCTGGCCCGGATCGACGCCGTCCGCTTTACCCGCATCCGCTATATCGAGCCGCAATCCTACCTCGATTTTTTGAGCCTGATGCAGGCCGCCGGACTGATCCTCACCGATTCCGGCGGCATCCAGAAAGAAGCCTATATCCTCTCCAAACCCTGCGTGACGCTGCGCTCCGAAACCGAATGGACCGAGACCGTGGCCAGCGGCTGGAATCTGCTCCTGCCGGTGGATTCGCCCGCGTTCCCGGAGGCGATCTCCACGTTCCGCGTGCCCCAGGCGCACCCGGATCTCTTTGGCTCCGATGTTGCCGGCAAGATTGTTGCGATCCTGGAAAAAGAGAACGCAGAATAACAGGAAAAAAAGATGACTATGATTAAGAGACTACTCATACAGGGAGTCAGTTGTGAGGAATATTAACCAAGATGGCCAAGAGTATTTCTTGCATAAGGAGTTGACTGAGAAAATCATCCGTTGTTTTTTCTCAGTCTATAACAACCTGGGATTCGGTTTTCTGGAGAAGGTCTACGAGAACGCTCTGAAACACGAATTGGCAGTTGCAGGATTGAGTTTTGATACCCAGAAAGAGATATCGGTGTTCTATGATGGAATCCGCGTGGGTTATTATGTCTCCGACTTGATTGTGGAAAACCTGGTCTTGCTGGAATTGAAAGCAGTGGAAGCACTTACGCCGGATCACGAATACCAACTGATTAACTATCTTAAAGCAACCTCGATTGAAGTTGGTCTGCTTCTAAACTTCGGCAAAAAACCTCAAATCAAACGACGCTCTTTCCTTAACGAGAGAAAATCCTTGCCATCCTCTTTTTCCTGATAATCTGCGTTCTCTTTTGGGAGTTCCACAAATGAACACGAAACAAGCCCATCTCATCCTGATCGGCGGCGGCACCTGCAGCGGCAAGACCACCATCGC
>CAYXEF010000058.1:8954-16294 GCA_964463825.1 uncultured Candidatus Cloacimonadota bacterium
AAGCCCATCTCATCCTGATCGGCGGCGGCACCTGCAGCGGCAAGACCACCATCGCCCGCGCCATCGGCAAACGCATCGCCGACCTCAAAACCGTCATCATCTCCCACGACAACTACTACAAGGACCTCAGCCACCTGCCCCGCGCCGAAGCCGCCCAAGCCAATTTTGACCACCCGGACGCCATCGACACCAAGTACCTGCTCACGGACCTCAAGGCCATGCTCGCCGGCCAGGCCGTCAACGTCCCCGGCTACGACTTTGCCACCCACAGCCGCAGCGAGGGAACTTTGTGCGTTGCCGGGGCCGACGTCGTCATCCTGGAAGGCATCTTCGCGCTCTATTATCAGGAATTGCTGGAACTATCCGACCTTAAACTCTACGTCGATTCCGATTCCGACATCCGCCTCGCCCGCCGCCTCCAACGCGACATCCTGGAACGCGGACGCGACGTCGAAAGCGTCCTCAACCAATACTTGGAAACAGTCAAACCCTCGCACCAGGCCTTTATCGAGCCCAGCAAAAAGAACGCCGATATCATCGTCCCCGGCGAAAAGGAATTCGACAAAGTCCTCTACATGCTCAACGGGTATCTCAAACACGAGATCATCAGCGGATGAACGCTAAAAAGAACCTCACACAGATCTCACAGATTTCACAGATTATAAGGTTAGCGGGTTAACAGGTTAACAGGTTAATGCAGTCGCGGAGCGCTGATCTATCCCTCCCAGGGGCCTCACACAGACCCCGTAGCCCACATGTTTGGTATTCATGCCATCATTTCGTGTAAATTCTTGCAATTCGTGGACATCGAATCTGTGCAATCTGTGAAATCTGTGTGAGAATCCCCTTTTCCGCTTGACATTTTCTTAGCACTCCAAAAAGAGGTTTGCTAAGAACGCCGTTTCGGTTACTATATAGACAGAATTTCCAACTACATTATGGAGGTACCAATGAAACTCAAACCGATTGAAGACCATGTCGTGGTGAAGGTAGAAAGCGCCACCGAAGAGAAGAAAGTGGGCGGGATCATCATTCCCGACACCGCCAAAGAGAAGCCCCAGATGGCCAAAGTGATCGCCGTGGGCACCGACGAAGATTTGCAAAAGGCGATCAAGGTTGGCGACATGGTGCTTTTCGGCAAATATGCCGGCACCGAGTTCGAACTTGACGGCGAGAAATACCTCGTCCTCGGCAAGAGCGACATCCTGGCTGTAGTCGAGTAAGCCCATGCTGGATATCAACACCCAAAACTTCGAGAGCGAAGTCCTGCAGTCCGAACTGCCGGTTCTGGTCGATTTCTGGGCTCCCTGGTGCGGCCCCTGCAAAGCCCTGGGCCCCACCGTGGACAAGATCGCGGCCGAATACGACGGCAAGGTCAAGGTCGGCAAATGCAACATCGACCAATCCCCGGAGATCGCCAGCCGCTTCTCCATCATGTCCATACCCACACTGCTGGTCTTCCACAAGGGAGAGATCGCCGCGCAGCTGATCGGCCTGGTCCAAAAAGACAAGATCGTGGATAAATTGCGGCCCTACATCTAAGGCGTCCGCGCAACCCCAAGTTCAACCCCGGCCGGTGTTCCCGGCCTTTTTTTTGGCTCTCTTTCAAACCGAGTGGGTAAGCCCCGGCGTCCGGCCAGTCCGCCTCTTATCGACTTCGCTCCGAGTTCCCGCCCAGCCGACGGGAACTCGTCGGGTGGTTAACGGGAAGTTTTTCCGCCAGGCGCCGGAGAGAAACAGGACCGGATGCCGTTCCCAGGAACTCCGGGCGGGAGTTTGGAGCTCCATTCAAGTCTGGAGCCCAAAAAGGAAGCCCGGCTGCGATGACCGGGCTTCCCTGATAGAGTGGGTGCTTGTTGCGACGCTATAAACGTCAGTTTGCGGCGATCACGCGGTAGAATCTCCTGGCCGGCGTCGCGGGCGTGGTATACGAAGTTGTGGTGGTGGTGCCGATCTGCGTAAACCCGGAATAGGGGTTGGTCGAGGCCTGGATTTTGTAACTGAGGGCTCCGATCACAGGATTCCAGGTGAGGATCATGTTACTTCCGGACCGGGAGATCTGGACGTTGACCGGCATCGCGAGGCCGGTGGTGTAGGAGTAGTTGAACACGTAAGCACCGCCTGAACCACCGTATCCGAACACCTTCAGTTTGTAATAGGCGTTGGTGGCAAAGGCGACCTGCAGGTTGAAATTCAAACCTGAGCCGTCGTCGTCGTCGGATTCGATCAGGGTGGTGCCGTCGTTCTGGTAGAGGTAAACCACGGTATCGGTGTTGCCGGTGGAGAAGAAGGTGTAGACGCGGCCCGGAACGCCCTGGAAGCGGTACCAGTCATCATCGGTGGTCGTGTGCAGGGTATGGTCCTGGGTCTGGTTGGTCGTGGTGACCGTCAATGAGGTGAATTGGGTGGCGGAGTTGTCCGGCTCATAGGCGTCGGGATTGGCCGTGTAGGAGTAATTGAAGACGTAGGCTCCCACAGCGGAGCTGAAACCGTCCACCTTCAACTTGTAATTCGCCGAACTGGAAGGCGCGAACTGCAGATAGAAGTTGTTGCCGTCGCCGTCGTCGTCGTCGGAATCGATCAGGGTGGTCCCGTTATCGTGATAGAGCCAGATCCTGGTGTCGGTGGTGCCGGTGGAGTAGAAGACGTAGATCCTGCCGGTATAACCGTAGAACCTGTACCAATCCTGGTCGGTGTCGTTGTGCAGGGTGTGGTTCTGGAACTGGTTTGTCATGATGGGATAGATGGTTGTGTACTGGGATGTGGAGTTGTCCGGCTCATAGGTATCCGGGGTGGCGGTGTACACATAGCTGAAGACGTAAGCTCCCACACCGTTATAAGAACCGTTCCAGCCTTGCACTCTGAGCTTATAATAAGCGCTGGTCGCGAATGTGTATTGCAGGAGGTAATTGTAGCTGTCACCGTCGTCGTAGTCGTAATCAATCAGGGTGGTTCCGTCATCCTGGTAGAGGTAGATATCGGTGTCGGTGTTGCCAGTGGACCAGAAATTGTAGATCCTGCCGGCCACACCGTAGAAGCGGTACCAATCCTGGTCCGTAGTGATGTGGAGGGTGTGGTTTTGGGTTTGGGGGACGGAGGTGACAGAGATAGCCGTGTAAGTGGCCGCGGTGTCGTCCGGCTCATAGCTGTCCGCTTCCGCCCAATAGTAGTATTGGAAGCTGTAGGCGCCCGCGTCATACACGGAATATGGAGTTACCTTGAGCAGGTAATACACCGAGGTCGTGGGGGCATAATCCAGCAGGAAGTTCAAGCCGGTGCCGTCGTCGTCATCACTGGCGAGCAAAGTGGTTCCATCAGCTTCATACAGGTAGATCCTGGTGTCGGCGTTGCCGGTCGACTCGAAGTGGTAGATACGGCCCGAGTAACCGCGGAAACGATACCAATCCTGGTCCGTGCCGTCATGCAGGGTGTGTTCCTGGCTTTGGCTGCTGGGCGTGACCGTCAGGCTGGTGTATTGGGTCGCCGAGTTATCCGGCTCATAGGAGTCCGGATTGGCTCCATACAAGTAGTTGAACGCGTAGAAGCCCTGCTCAGAGGCGAACCCAGTGATCTTCAGTTTGTAGTAGGCGTTGGCGGTGGGCGCGAAATCAAGTGAGAAGTTGAAGACCGAACCGCCATCGTCATCGGATGCGATCAGGGTTGTTCCATCGTCCTGATAGAGTTCGACCACGGTGTCGGTGTTACCTTCGGAGTAGAAGTGGTAAATCCGGCCCGTATAGCCGTAGAACCTGATCCAGTCCTGATTTCCGGAGGCGTGGATGCTGCGGTCCTGAGTAGTGACTACAGCATAGGGATAGATGCCGGTGAACTGGGTGGCGGAATCATCCGGCTCGTAGCTGTCCGGCGGCGGGGTATAGGTGAAATAGAACCTGTAGGCGCCGACGCCAAGGTAATTGCCGTTGTAGCCACTGACCTTTAACTTGTAGTAGCCGGTGGTGGTGGGAGTGAACACCAGGTTGTAGTTGTAGCTGTCGCCGCTGTCGTAGTCGTAGCTGATGAATGTCGTTCCATCATCCTGATAGAGGTAGATATCGGTGTCGGTGTTGCCGGTGGACCAGAAAGTGTAGGTTCCGGTGGCTATGCCGTAGAAGCGATACCAATCCTGGTCGGTGGTGGTGTGCAGGGTATGGCTTTGCCAGGAGTTTAAACCACCGAAGACGGTAAAGTTGTTGGCTGTGGCGGCAGTATCGTCAGGTTCATAAACATCCGCGTCCTGCCGGTAGTAGTACTCCAGGGTGTAGGCTCCGACCGCACCGCCCCAACCGACCACTTTCAGCTTGAAGTAGGCATTGGCGGTGGGCTCGTATTCCAGCAGGAAGTTGTTGCCGGTTCCGCTCTGGTCGTCCGAGGCCAGCTGAGTGACGCCGTCATCCGCGTAGAGGTAGATTATGTTGTCCGTGTTGCCGGTCGCTTCGAAGTGGTAGATCTTGCCGCTGTAGCCGTAGAACCTGAACCAGTCCTGATCCGTGTTGCTGTGCAAGGTGTGGATCTGGCTCTGGCTGGAGGGCCGGGGGGAAATTGTTGTGTATTGAGTGGTAGAATTGTCCGGCTCGTACGTGTCGGGATCGGCTCCGTAGACATAGTAAAACACATATGCTCCGACAGCCGTACTCCAGCCGTCCACCTTCAGGAAATAATAGGCATTGGCAGTGGGCTCGAACAACAGGTCGTAGTTGTTGCCGGTTCCATCGTCATCATCCGAATCGATCAGTGTGGTGCCATCGCTCTGATAGAGGTAGATCCGCGTGTCCGTGTTGCCTTCGGAGTAGAAGTGGTAGATCCTGCCAGTATAGCCGTAGAACCGGTACCAGTCCTCGTCGTCGGCGCTGTGGATGGTGTGGTCCTGGGAGTACAGCGTCGCATAGACATTGATTATTGTATAATCTGTAAAGGAATCGTCCGGCTCATAGCTGTCGGGATCAGCGCCATAGCTGTAGTTGAACTGGTAGTAGCCCGTCCGGCCGCCGAAACCGACCACCTTCAGTTTGTAATAGGCATTGGCGGTCGGCGCGAATTGGAGATAGAAGTTCAGGCCGTCGCCGTCGTCATCGTCCCAATCCAGCTGCGTGGTGCCGTCATCCTGATAGAGGTAGATCTGGGTGTCGGTGCTGTAGGTGGAATAGAAGGTGTAGATCCTGCCCGTATAGCCGTAGAACCTGTACCAGTCCTGGTCGGTGTTGGTGTGCAGGGTATGGTCCTGGGTCTGGTTGGTGGAAGTCGGATAGATGGTTCTGTAGGTTGCGGCAGTGTCGTCCGGCTCGTAGGCGTCCGCCGGGGCGACGTAATGGAAGTAGAAGTTATACAAGCCTATGGCACCGTAATAACCGACCACCTTGAGTTTGTAGTAGGCGGTCGTGGTGGGCGTGAAATCCAGCAGGAAGTTGTTGCCGTCGCCGCTTTGGTCGTCATAGGCCAGCTGCGTGGTGCCATCATCCTGATACAGGTAGATGATGCCGTCGGTGTTGCCGGTGGACCAGAAGGTGTAGGTCATTCCGGCTATACCCTCAAACCTGTACCAGTCCTGATCGGTGCCGTTGTGCAGGGTATGGATTTGATACACGTCGTAGGTATAGACGGTGAAGGCGGTATAAGCGGAGGCGGAATCGTCGGGCTCAAATCCGTCCGGATCGGCGCCATAGCTGTAATACAGGGTGTACAAGCCGACTTCGACAGCGCTGGGGCTGTCGATCCTGAATTTGTAATACGCGTTGGCCGTGGGTGTGAATTCCAGCAGGAAATTCAGTCCGTCGCCGGTGTTGTCGTCCGTGTCGATCAGGGTCGTTCCGTCATCCTGGTAGAGGTAGATGCGGGTGTTGACGTCGCCGGTGGAGTAGAAAGTGTAATCGCGGCCCGTATAGCCATTGAACCTGAACCAGTCAACGTCGCTGATATTGTGCAGGCTGTGGGCCTGGTTTTGCAGGATTGAGGAAACGTTGATCGATACTGCTGTGGCAGCCGTATTGTCGCTTTCATAGCTATCCGCGCCCACATAGAGATAGCCGAAAACGTAGGTTCCGGTCGCACCGGGCACACTGCCCACCACGACCTTGTAATACGCCGTCGCGGCTGGCGTGTATTGCAGGAAGAAGTTGTTGCCGTCTCCGCTGTTGTCGTCATTGACCAGCAGGGTGGTGGCCCCGTCGTTCCAGATGGCCACCGCTGTATCGATTGATCCGCCGGAGAAGAAGCTGTAGGTCCTGCCGGAGATGCCATAAAAGCGGAACCAGTCGTAATCCGTGCCCGAGTGCAGGGTGTGGATCTGGGATTGCAGGCTGGACGTGACTGTGATTGCCTGCGCTGTGGCAGCGGTGTTGTCCGGCTCGTAGGTATCCGGATCGACCAGCGGGCCTTTGTCGGGGTCAGGATCCCAAAGCTCGGTTTCATCGCCGGTCTGGGCGGCTTTTTTGGCGGGATTGGGTGGAATGGGGCGATCCGGCTCCACTATGGTCTCTTTCGGCTCGTTGCGGTCAACGATCTGGAAAAATTTCTCGGGATCCATCAGTATGGGTTCGGGATTTTCCTCCTTGGGCTCGTTGCGGTCTTTGATATCGAAAACCCGGCCGGCGTTCAGCGGCGCGTTGGTTGATTCGTCTTCCCGGGGTTCGTTGCCGGTGGTGAATTTCGGTTCCAGCCGGGGCAGGGGGGCATCGCCGGAGGGCAATTCCGGCTTGGGCTCCAGTTTGTCCTGTCGGGGAGGCACGATTTGCGGAGTGGAGTCCACCGGAAGGGGATCGGTTTCCTTGGGCTCGTTCTTGTCAATGATCTTGAAAAAGTCGTCGGGATTCATGTCCACGGGGGTGGGATTGGTTTCCCGGGGCTCGTTTTTGTCCACAATGGTGAAGAAATCCGCCGGATTCATGTCCACTGGCTGGGGATTTTCTTCCTTGGGTTCTTTTTTATCTACGATCTGGGGCAGATCCTGGGGATCGAGCGGAACCGGGTTGGGATCCTCCATAAAGGGCTTGGGGATCGGCTCAAGCTGGGCAGATCCGGGGGAGGATTGAGCGTAATACTCTTTTACCGCTTCTGCGGGAATGACCACATCATCGGCCGCTTGGGTTTCCGGGCCGGTCACAGTGCGTACGAGGGTGTCCACCGCGTTGAAGGGTATCAGCAGCAGACAAAAGACCAAGATAAAAACGCCTTTGTACATTGGGAACTCCTTTTCAAGTTCATTTGTTAACGCTTGCGTTGCCCTGTCATAACTGAAAGAATAAGTGAAAATCTTGTTTTGACCAATGAATTCTCTAATATAACCTGGCAATGACAAACTTCACGACGCCAAAGCTTTGACAGCAAACGCCGTCCCGCCGCCAGGC
>CAYXEF010000059.1:0-15813 GCA_964463825.1 uncultured Candidatus Cloacimonadota bacterium
CTGCGGACTTTGTCCGTAATGAGTCCGCAGTGAGTCCGCAATGATAGCCGGGGCGGGGTAAGGAAAAAGTTGGAAAGACCACCGGAGAGTGCCATCCAGGTTGAAAGAGAGACAAGCAGAACCATAGATGATTGGGCTCGCCTGGGACAAACGGATATTGTGCTAAAAACCCGGCGGAGGCTGGCTCAGCCGGGTCCCAATCTGCGGCGCAAGGCCGGAAAAAAGTGGTGGAGCTAAGGGGATTCGAACCCCTGGCCTGAACATTGCGAACGTTCCGCTCTCCCAACTGAGCTATAGCCCCACTTTCCAGAGCAAAGATCTAAAGAGCAAAGAGCAGAGATAATCTAAAGCTCTGGCTCTATCGTCGGATATAGTATCTATCCTACTGGTCGTGTTTGGCATCGGGATGCCACACGGTGCGGTTACTTCAAATCTGCGAGCAGCTCTTTTGTCAAGGACAGTTTTGTCTGGACTTCGGACTGGCGCTGGCGTTCGTTTTCCACCACCTCGGGCTTGGCGTGGTCGAGGAAGTTGCGGTTGCCCAGTTTGGCGTTCACAGAAGCCAGTTCCTGCTCCAGCTTGGCGATCTGTTTGGCCAGGCGGGCGCGTTCGGCCTCGAAGTCGATGAGTCCGGCCAGAGGCAGGAAGATCTCGCTTTCGCGCACCACGGCGGCCAGCGAGGCCGGCGGCTTGGCCAGATCTGTGGCCACCTCCAGCTGTTCCACCCTGGCCAGTTTGCCAAAGTAGGCGGCGTAGCGCGAGAACAGTTCCCCTTGCCGCGCATCCCGCACGCGAATGGCGAGTTTGACCGGCGTCGCGGGCGGCAGGTTGACCTGTTTGCGCAGGTTGCGAACGGCGGAAATGGCCTCCTGCATATATGCCATGTCATCGGCGATGTCGGGATCGATCAGGGCGGGGTCGCAGGCCGGGAAGGCGGCCACGATCAGCGCCGGCTCCGGTTGCGGGAACACCCCTTTCACGCTTTGCCAGATCTCTTCCGTGATGAAGGGCATGATCGGATGCAGCAGGCGCATGGCGGCCTGCATCACGTCGAGCAGGACGTAGAGCGCGGTGCCGCGGGCAATTGGGTCTTCGGAGTTGAGCCGGTCTTTGGACAATTCGATGTACCAGGAGCAGAATTCGTCCCAGAGGAATTGGAACACGCACTGGCCGGCATCGTTGAGGCGCAGGTTGGTATAGTGTTCTCCGGCCTCGCGCGCGGTTTCCTGCAATCTGGAATAGATCCAGCGGTCGGCCAGTTCCTGCCGCAAATCCGCTTTGTCCAGAACTTGGCAGTCCTCTGGCAGGTTCAGCATGATGAAGCGATAGGCGTTCCAGATCTTGTTGGCGAAGTTGCGTCCGGTTTCCAGGATGGCGTCGGTATAGACGACGTCGGCGCCTTTGGGCGTGCCGAAGACCATGGAAAAGCGCAGCGCGTCGGCGCCCACGCGGTCGATGATGTCGATGGGATCGGGTGAATTGCCCAGGGATTTGCTCATTTTGCGGCCCAGCTCGTCGCGCACCGTGCCATGCAAAAGCACGGTGTCGAAGGGGATCTGATCCCGGAAATGCAAGGTGCTCATGATCATGCGGGCCACCCAGAGATAAATGATCTCCGGGGCTGTGATCAGCACCTGCGTGGGCAGAAAGCGTTTGAGATCCTCGGTTTCGTCAGGCCAGCCCAGCGTGGAAAAAGGCCAGAGCCAGCTGGAAAACCAGGTGTCCAGTACGTCCTCGTCCTGATGAAAACTGGCGCCTTGGCAGTCCGGGCAATGGTTTGGGGCTGACGCGGACACCAGCATTTTGCCGCAGGAATCGCAGTAATAGGCCGGAATGCGGTGGCCCCACCAGATCTGGCGGGAGATGCACCAGTCGCGGATGTTGTTCATCCAATGCATGTAGACCTTGGTCCAGCGCTCCGGCTGAAAACGAACCGTGCCGCTTTCCACGGCCTCGATGGCGCGTCCGGCCAGCGGCTTCATTTTCACGAACCACTGGTCCGAAAGATAGGGCTCGATCACGGTGTCGCAGCGGTAGCAATGGCCCACGGCGTGTTCGTGCTTTTCCGTCTTGGCCAGCAAGCCCTGCGCGGTGAGCATGTTCACCACCTTCTCGCGGCAGGCGTAGCGGTCCATGCCCTCAAAATCCGCGCCGGCGGCGGCGTTCATGATGCCGTGTTCGTCCATCACCAGCAGCTGGGGCAGAGCGTGGCGGCGGCCGATCTCGAAGTCGTTGGGGTCGTGGGCGGGAGTGACTTTGACGCAGCCGGTGCCGAATTCCATTTCCACATATTCGTCGGCAAGGACGGGGATGCGGCGCCCCGTGAGCGGCAGATCTATCTCTTTGCCGATAAAGTCCTTAAAGCGCTGGTCTTTGGGATTGACGGCGACAGCGGTGTCACCCAGCATGGTTTCCGGGCGCGTGGTGGCCACAGTCAGCTGTCCGGAACCGTCGGCGAAGGGGTAATGAATGTACCAGAGATTTCCGGCTTCGTCGGCGTGCTCGACCTCGTCGTTGGCCAGCGCGGTCACGCAGCGCGGGCACCAGTTGATGATGTATTTGCCCTTGTAGATCAGGCCTTGTTCGTAGAGGCGGATGAAGACCTCTTTCACGGCGCGGGAGAGCATCTCGTCCATGGTGAAGCGCAGGCGGTCCCAATCGCAGGAGGCGCCGAGGAGTTTCAGCTGGTCGATGATGATGTTGCCTTTTTCCTGCTTCCACTGCCAGATCAGTTCCACCAGCTGTTCGCGGCCGATGTCGTGGCGGGTGACGCCTTGTTTGGCCAGATCTTTCTCCACCATGTTCTGGGTGGCGATGCCGGCGTGGTCGACGCCCGGCAGCCAGAGCGTGGGCTCGCCCAGCATGCGGTGAAAGCGCACCACCACGTCCTGCAGGGTGTTGTTGAGCACATGGCCCATGTGCAGGATGCCGGTGACGTTGGGCGGCGGAATAAGCACCGTGAATGGCGTCCGGGCTTCGTCCGCGGCTGGTTTGAAGTAGCCGCCCGCTTCCCAGAAGGCGTACCATTTCTTTTCGATCTGACTGGCGGAGTAACTCTTGCTGATCTCCATGTTTGTTCCTCGTTGCGGGTCTCGCACTGGCGAAACGCCTGATAAAATGCGGAAAAACAAGCCTAAAAAAACAGAGTTGCCCCCATGTCAAGCAAATAAAGCCCAGACCCGGACGCCGTGCCGCCCCTGTCAGCGTTTGCGGCCAGCGCCCAAGGCCACGACCCTGAAGAAGCGCAGCGGATCGGTGAGGGTCAAGACGCAGCTGGTGGCAGCGAGATCGGCGATGGGCTCAGCGGCCGGCGGCCAGTTCATTGGGTCGCCGGAGGCAAAAATCAGATAGCCGTCTGCGCCAGGCACGGGATCCCAGCTCAAAATGGCCTCATTAAGACCGTTGAGGCTGATGCTGACTACTGGTGCGGGCAAACCCGCGCATGGTGTGAAATCACCTTCGTCCGCGCCGATGTCGGGCGCTGCCGGATCTCTGTCGTCACCGTCAAAATCCGTAAGCACAGGCGGCTGCAGGGCAATGGCGTTGCCCTCTGCATGGGTGGCGATGCCAACCACAAGATGCAAGTCGATCGCGCCTGTGAGGCTGGCAAAGGGCGCATGCTCCCACCAGGAATCCTGATCCCGGTTGCCTGAGATGGCCTGGTATTCAGCCAATGTCACATAGGTCACACCAGCGATATAGCCCATAGGATGCGCCGTGTCTGGAGTATCCTGCGTGAAATAGATATTGCGATCCGAGTCGGGTGCCAGATTGTCCAGACTCGCGGTGCTTTTCCAGAAGGCGGCGGAACGGCCGGCGCTGCCGGGCGTGCTGGCATTGACCAGTATGTTGTTTTTGAGGTCGATGCTGCCAGCGGCGGTGGAGATAAACAGGGCGGCTGTGGCAAAAACGGTCTTGGTTCCGCTGGCAGCCAGATAAACGCTGTTGTTCCAGATGTTGTTGACACTGCCGCCGGAGACGGTGATGCCTCGTATCTGCGGAGCCGGACCCTCGGTATGTTGGGCCTTCAGGTCGCCGATCATGTTGTTGTAGGCGCTGTTGAGGTTTCCGTTGTTGAATTGGATGCCGCTGACGATGCCCTGTCCGCCATTGCGTGCGTAGCGCAGGTCGCGCACGCTGTTGCCGGCGATGGTCACGCTGCTGCCGCCATTGATATAAAAGCCGTAAAGCTCGTTTCCATTGGTCTCGATGTCGCAGAACTGGTTGCCTGCGAACGCGTGACTGCCGTTGCTGCCCGAGTTGACATAAGCGCCATAGGTCTTGCTCTGGCCGGAAACCAGCACGTCCTGGATCAGATTGCCGGTCCAGCTGGTGTTGCTGGCGCCGCTCATGTACATCCCATACCAGCCCTGATAGCCGGAGGTGTTGACATTGGTGATGGTATTGTCATGCCAATTTGAAGAGCCCCCATTGGCAAGGAAGATGTAAACTGAGTTGTTGGTGTAGCCGCCGTTGACGGAGTTGTGGTGGATCTGATAGGAACTGGTGGCGCCTTCGACCGCGATGCCGCGGTAGGAGAGGGTGCCCCCCATGCCGGCGTAGTAGAAGGTGATGCTGTTGTAGTGGATCTCCGCGCCCGCAGCATGAGCCGCGGAGATGGCGTAGTTACGGATCTCGCCGAAGTTGTTGCCCTGGATGTTCAAGCCCAGAGCCTCATCTCCCGGATTGGGATTGCCACTGGCCCAGATGCCTGTCTGCGGACCCGTGATTGTATTGTTCTCGAAGGAGCAATAGCTGTTCGGATTGCCTGCCGTTCCTAGCGAGAAGATGCCGTAGGAACCGGATGCCGCGTAGGGCCAGTAGATGTGGCAATTGCAGATGGTGACGTGCTGGGCGCCGTTTTCCAGCACATAAGCGCGCGGCAGGGTACTGAGGCAGTTGATGTCGATGTTGTCGAAGCGCACATAGTCCGCCCCGTCCAGTTTGAAACCGTAGTTCGCGCTGCCGCCGTCGGGCGCCAGGACCGGCTCGGCACCAGGCTGGGCCTGGAAGGTAATGGGATCCTCCGCGGTGCCGCAGGCCGTGATCGCGGGCGGATTCTCGTGATAAGTGCCGTCCTGGACGAGGAAGCTGACTCCCCCGGGGCCGACACCCTCGCTGTTGAGGGCGCTGATGGCCGCGCTGAAGCTGGGATAGTCGGAAGGCGCGGCAGTCCCGATGATCTTGGTGCCCACCAAGGTCCTGGTGCCGGAAACTTCAGCCGGGGCAATCTCTTCGGGCTGCCCGGCCCAGAGCAGCGGTGTCCATAGCGCAACCATTAAGACCGATAACGGTAAACTCATCTCGTACCTCCTGTGGGGGCCATGTTTGTCCGAGTGCCGGAGCCGCAGCCGGGCCGGGTTTCCCGTCCCGGTTTCACGCCAGCGGCGTAACTCACCATCTTATAATAAGTTTTAAAACACAAACCACTTATGCCTCATTTTCGTATCTGTCAAGCTGGAATTGCCTCGCAAGTTCAGGCCCGGACGGAACTCTGGATCGGATCCCGCCCGAATCAGCGATTTCAATCACTGGCTTAAGCCCCGGCAAATATTGCTTGACTTGGAAGCGCGTCCGCAAAGCATACCATCCATGAAGTATCTTAAAGCGTTCGCGATCGAATACCTGCTCTGGCTCTACAATATGGGCTGCGTGGCTTGGCTGGGTTTCAGGCTTTACGAAATGCGGTTTCCCGGCTGGTTCATTTGGGGCCTGCCGTTCGCCATGGCCCTGGGTTTGGGCGCGGTCAAACACAGTTTGGGCGCCCGGATCGCTGATCCCGCCAGGCGTGACCTGGGCGAGTTTTGGAAACGCGAGATCTTGGTCGCGGTGCTGCTCAGTTTCGTGGTCGGCTGGGTGATCGTGGAGGTCAAGCCGCTGGCTTTTCTGACCCAGGCCGGCAACGCGCAAAACATCGTCAAAGGCATCTTCAATCCCAATTTCGAGCAGCTGGTGCCGGTGCTGGCGGCTTTGATGGAAACGATCTATCTGGCGCTGCTGGCCACCGTGCTGGCCATCCCGTTTGCCTTTTTGCTCAGTTTCTTCGCCGCCAAAAACCTGATGTACGGCACTTTTCCCGGCCGTGTGGCCTACATCCTCGTACGCACCATATCAACGCTGTTTCGCTCCATCGAAGCCTTGGTCTGGGCGATCATTTTCTGCGTCTGGGTGGGCATCGGGCCTTTCGCGGGGATGCTGGCCCTGTGGGTGCATTCCATCGCCGCGCTGGTCAAATTGTATTCCGAGCAGATCGAAAACATCGATCCCGGCCCGGTGGAGGCGGTCAAAGCAACAGGCGCCTCCACGCTTCAGGTCTGGCGTTACGCGGTGACGCCGCAGATCCTGGCGCCGTATCTGGCTTTCACCATCTACCGTTGGGACATCAACGTGCGCATGGCCACCATCGTGGGTTTCGTGGGCGGCGGCGGCATCGGCTACCTGTTGCAGCAGCACCAGCAGATGCTGGCCTGGCGCAACGTGGGGCTGATCATGTGGCTCATCGCCCTGGTCGTTTGGGTGATGGATATGTTCAGCGGCTACATCCGCGCCAAACTTGTCACCAACTAAAGGAACCTACATGCCTGCGTACAACCCCGTGGAACTCATTCTGGCCAAGCGCCGGGGCGAAGCCCTCAGCGCAGACCAGATCGGCTTTTTCGTGGATAACTACATGAGCGGCAACATCCCGGATTACCAGATGAGCGCGTTCTTGATGGCGGTCTGCTGGCAAGGTTTGCAGGCGGCGGAGATCCACGCCCTGACGGAAACTTACATCGCCAGCGGCCAAAGCATCAGTTTCCCCGATTCGCTTCATGTGGCGGACAAACACTCCACCGGCGGCGTGGGCGACAAGATCAGCCTCATGCTGGCCCCCATTGCCGCCGCCCTGGGACTGGCCGTGCCCATGATCTCCGGACGCGGTTTGGGCCACACCGGCGGCACTTTGGACAAACTGGAGGCCATACCCGGATTCAAGACCCGATACGGCATCGCGGATTTCCGCAAGTTGGTGGAGGAACACGGCTGTGCGCTGGTGGGGCAGTCGGAGGAACTGGTGCCGGCGGACAAAAGGATCTACGCGCTGCGCGACGTCACCGCCACCGTGGAAAGCCCCGGCCTGATCACCGCCAGCATCATGAGCAAAAAGATCGCCGAGGGCGCCAAACACCTGGTGATCGACCTCAAGGTGGGCAGCGGCGCCTTCATGCCGGATCTGGACCGTGCGCGCGAGCTGGCCCGCCTGCTGGTGGAAACGGGCGAAGCCTTCGGCCAGAAGGTCAAAGTGGTCTTTTCCAACATGAATTCCCCGCTGGGCCTGGCCGTGGGCAACGGACTGGAAACGATCGAGGCGATCGAATACCTGAAGGGCAATCCCTTGCGGGATACCGCCATTTTGACCAACGAACTGCTGGTCCAGCTGTTGCTCTCGTCCGGATTGCAGGCTGACGAGGACGAAGCTCTGAAGGCCATCGACGCTTGCGTGAAAAGCGGCAGGGCACTGGCCAAACTGCAGGAGATCATCACCGCGCAGGGAGGCGATCCGCGCGTTTTGGAGGATTACCGGCTCCTGGGCGAGACCCGCCACAAACTGCCGCTGCTGGCGGAAACCGGGGGCTGGGTGCAGGCCATCGACTGCCGCGCCGTAGGCTACGCCCTGGTGCGCATCAAGGCCGGCCGCATGAAGGTTTCAGACACTTTGGACTACGGCGCCGGCGCTTTGTTGCTGCCCAAGGTGGGCGACCGCCTCGAGCCCGGAGAACCGCTCGGGGAAGTCCACTGCAACGATCTCTCCGCCGGCCAGGAATGCGCCCGGCTGATCAAGGCCGCATATACGATCGGTGAAGAACCCCGTACCAAAGAAGACATCATCCTCGCACTCCTCTGAATTCTTTGCCATTAAATCTCTATTTCGTTGCAGATCTCCGGTGGCGCTCCCGTTATCATTGCGGACTCACTGCGGACTCATTACGGACAAAGTCCGCAGTGAGTCCGCAGTGAGTCCGTAATGAAAGCCGGGGCCGAACCGGGTTTTTACGCGGCTGGATCCGGGTCTGAAAGAGAATTTCTGTTGGCGGCAAAATGGGGACGACTGGGCGGCGGTTGCCAAAAAAGGTATTCAGACAATGGTGCTTGACAAAAAACACAGCATGGATAAAATGAAAAGCAAGCCTCACTGCGCGGAGGCAAAGAACCGCGTCCCGGCTTCAGCGCAGCGGCCGACACTTTGATCAGACAAGCGGAAAACAACTCATTGAGGATAGATTTGGACAAACTCGAATCCAAGGCCCTGGCCGAAAACCTGGCTGTGACCAGCGTCAAACAGGTCGTGATCCCGCCACGGCAGCTGTGGCTGCTGGAATGCAGCGCGGGCTACTTCGGCATCCAAAAGCGCACGCGCCAGTTTCTGGAGGAATTGAACCACCCCTACAGCAATCTGGACGCGGTGCTCACGCTGATGCGCCAAAGCGTGCTGGCCGATCTCTGGCTCTATTTGGGCCGGCCGGACGCGGGCGAGGCGCTGGACGCGATCCAGGCCGTCTTCAGCGAATTGTGGCAGATGGCCATGGAAGAAGCGCTGCGCATCCGCCTGCTTAGCCAGTATCTGGAGTTTTTGCAGCTCCTGGGCGACCAGGGCGACGCCGCCAAACCGTTTCTGTCCGGAGCCCTGGACACGCTGGCGGCCTGGCGTCCCGGGCGGGAGGAGGTGTTTGCCAAATCCTCCGGCATCCTGCTCAAACTGTTTTCCCGCCTGCAGCCCCTGCTTTCCGACCCTGCCGCCCCCTTCGGGTTTGCCCGCTCCATCCTGCGGGACACTTTGCAAATGTGGCAGCGGGAAAGCAAACTGGACCAGTGGTGGGAAAAGAACGGGCAGCTGCTGAGTCTGGACAGAAAGCAGTTGGACGCCAGGATCGGCAAAACTTTTTACCGCAGGCTCTTGCGCGATCTGGAAGCCTGCCGGAACCTGGAAGATCTGGCCGGCGTTCCGCATCATGGCCAGTTATGCGTCCTGCACCGGGAGTTGCTCAACGAATTCCCCGGCCTGGCGGAAAAGATCCACTATCTCTTTTATCTGATGAACCTGCCTGCGATGCAGGAATTGCAGGAGCACCTGCTCTACGACCTCAACCGGCTGCTGCAGGCCCTGGGCAAGGGATTCAGCCCGCGCCAGCTGAACTCGCTGCTGGATTCCGTGTTCGGCGCGCTGAAGGACTTCCGCGCCACCCACAACGCCATCGTGCTGGACTGCGTGCTCAGCCTGGCCAAGGCCCTGGTCGGACAGGTCGAGCCCGAGGTCGCCAAACGCTGCGTGAGGCGCAGCATCGAGCTCGGTTTCACGCCGCCCGGGGAGATCCGCATCAAGAGCGACTGGCAGCTGGAAGTGGACAGCAACCATGTGAAAAACATCCGTGCCTGGCTGGAGATCGTGGGGCTCAATCCCTTGCTGTGCAAGGACATGATGGCCGCCCTGATCATCAATCTGACCCAAAAGGGTGTCTTCATCTCGGACACCGACCTCTTCCAGAAAGACGTATCCGCCTTCCTCAATTCCAGTTTCAAACCGCTGGTGGTGCAGGTCAAACACTTGCTGCGCCTGTTTCCCGTCTTCTACAACGAGATCGGCGCCGAGGGCGAGATCCGGGACATTTCCACCGAGATCGACGAACTCTGCCAGCGCCGCGACCGCCTCATCCACTTTCTGCGCAAACAAGTGCACACCGAAAGCAACAACACGCACATCCAACTCACGCGCAAGATCCTCAAGTATTGGCTGGATCTGGATCCAGGGCCTTTGGCCGGGCTGATCCCGGCGGATGTGGAACCGGATCTGGGCGAGGGTGACAGCTTTGCCCGGGAGCAGCAAACCGTGCTGCGCAAGTTTCTGCAGGACCATGAACTGGATCTGGACGGCCTGCTCAGCCTGTCCTGGCAGGCGGTGTCCCAGCTGTTCCCGGAATCCGGCCCGGACGAGCCTCACACCCTGCGGCGGTTGAAACTGCTTCTGCACATCTACTATCTGCTCCTGGACAAGTACCGGCTCGATCCCTACGACATCGTGCAGTTCCTGACCCGCTACAGCTTCTTCGACACCGCCCAGCAAAGCCGTCTGCGTCAGAGCCTGGCCCGCAACGACTATGACAGCAGCATCCGCCAGATGTTGGGCTTTATCCAGCGCCTGAACGCCATCGTGCTCGATCCCAAGCCCACCCAGGCCTGGGAAAACATCTATTACAAGCGCCACATCGCGGCCGGCATCCCCTCCATGTATGGCAGTTACCGCGAGCCCAAGCTCGAGGCCATGGGCATGATCTTCCGGCTGGAAAACGCGATCCGGCGCGCGCTGGAACTGAACATCAAGCAGATCAACCTGTCCTATATCACCGCCAAGACCATCCGCCGCATCAGCCGGGTGCTGGATATCTTCCAGCTGGGCCTGCGCGAGGAAGGCTTCAAGAGCGAGGCTTTCGCCAGCGCGCTGGAGATGCTGGAATCCAGCCGCAAACTGGTCAATCTCTCGCTGGACCAGTATCTGGACATCTTCAAACTGATCAAGGACAGCATCAACGAACTGATCGACGAATACTTCTATCGCTTCTACGAAAGCGAATTGAGCCATTTCAACGGCTCCGCCGGCCGCGCCAAACGCAGCCAGAAGGACCAGCAACTGGCCGAGGAGTTTTACCGCACGCTGCTCTCCTCTTCCTTTTTGGTGCAGGAATTGGACAACTTCGTCGCCCAGATCATCAGTTCGCTTTCCGCCATGAAGAGCCTGTTCAACCCGGCGCAGGTCGCCAAGGTCATGAGCTACGACCCGGATCTGCTCTTCGTCAACCTCAGCGCCCGCAATTCCCGCAGCGACAACCAGGTCCTGCTCGGTTCCAAAGGCTATTTCCTCAAACAGATGCAGCACTTCGAACTGCCCGTGCCGCCTGCTTTCGTGATCACCACGGAACTCTACCGCCACCGCGACATCGTGGATCTGCATCCCGGCATCGAACAGGAGATCGACGAACTGCTCAAAGACAACATCGCCAGGCTGGAAGGCCAGACCGGGCTGCGCTTCGGCGATCCCAACGCGCCGCTGCTCTTTTCCGTGCGCTCCGGCGCGCCCATGAGCCTGCCGGGGGCGATGAACACTTTCCTCAATATCGGCCTCAATGACGAGATCACGCTGCGCCTGAGCCAGCGCCCCAACTACGGCTGGACCTCCTGGGACTGCTACCGCCGCCTGATCCAAAGCTGGGGCATGGCCTACAACATCGACCGCGATGAGTTCGACGCCGTCATGATCGCCTTCAAGCGGCGTTACCAGACCAAACTCAAGACCCAGTTCAGCCCGGAGCAGATGCGCAAAATGTGCGCAGCCTACAAACAGGTGCTGGCCAAACACGGCGTGGAATTGGAACAGGATCCATTTCTGCAGATCAAGCAGGCCATAATCCATGTGCTGGATTCCTGGAACACCGAGCGCGCCGTGCTCTACCGCCAAAAACTGCACATCGCGGACGAATGGGGCACCGCGGTCACAGTCCAGAAAATGGTGCTGGGCAATATCAGCCTGGATTCCGGCTCCGGTGTCGTCTTCACCCACGCCTCCTACAGCGCTTCCGGCGGCATCAACCTGAACGGGGATTTCACCCTTTGCAGCCAGGGCGAGGACGTGGTCGCCGGTCTGGTCTACACATTGCCCATCTCCGAAGAGCAGCGCAAAGCCGGTTCCTATGAACTCAATGTCTCGCTGGAAAAGGACTTTCCCGCCATCTACCACAGATTGCTGCGCATCGCGGGCTACCTGATCAACGACAAGGGCTATCCGCACCAGGAGATGGAGTTTACGTTCGAAAGTCCGCAGGAGGATACACTCTACGTGTTGCAGACACGCAACCAGGTGATCACCAAAGCTTTGGCCTACACGGTCTTTGCCGTGCCCAAGCGCGACTTGAAGCATATCGGTGGCGGCATCGGCATCGGCAAGGGCGTGCTCAATGGCCTGGTGGCGTTCTCGCGCCGGGACATCGAAGCCCTCAAAGACAAAGGCCTGCCGCTGATCCTGGTGCGGCCGGACACGGTGCCGGACGACATGGAACTGCTGTTCGACTGCCAGGGATTGCTCACCTCGCGGGGCGGCGTCACTTCGCACGCCGCTGTGACCGCCACCCGGCTGGGCCTGGTCGGCGTGGTCAACTGCCGCCAGCTCAAGGTCTTTGAGGATCAGGGCTGCTGCCGTATTGGCGAGCGCACGTTAGCCGCCGGAGAGGCCATCGCCATCGACGCTGGCAGCGGTGCGGTGCATCTGGGCCACTATCCGGTGGAAAAGCTGCGCGCCTTCTGAATTACAACAGAACAAACACATAAGGAGAGAGAGCATGCAACTCAAGACGGGAAACAAGAAACTGCTGGGCATCAACGGTCTGGGCCGGATCGGCAAATTGTTGCTCTGGAATCAGATCCATCTGCGCCACTACGGAGGCTTCGTGGTCAATTGCGGGCGCGAGGTCGGCAAAGATCTGGACGATTTGATCCAGGTGATCGAGACCGATTCCACCTACGGCAGCCTGCACCGGTTTCTCTTCGGCCTGGTCGGCCGCAAGGCCGAGATCAAGGTTTTGGATGCGTCCCAACCGGTGTTGGAGATCGAGGGCATGGCAGTGAAGATCCTGCGCCAGGCCCGTGACCCGCGCGATATCAACTGGCTGGAAGAAGGCGTGCGCGTGGTGGTGGATTGCACGGGCAATTTTGTCGATCCCGTTTTGCGTCCGGAAGTGGGCAAACCCTGTCTGCGCGGGCATCTGGAAGCCGGTGCGCTGAAGGTGGTCTGTTCCGCGCCCTTCAAGAGCAAGGCCTCCGCCACGGAAAAGCCCGCCGACGCCGCCACCATGATCTACGGCATCAACCACCTCCTCTACGACCCCCAGAAACACCATATCATCTCGGCCGCCAGTTGCACCACCACCGGCCTGGCGCATATGATCAAGCCTCTGTTGGAACACGAGGAAAGCTCCGCCCTGCTCACCGCCTCCATGAGCACCATCCACGCCGCCACCAACACCCAGAGCATCCTGGATTCCGTGCCCAAAGCCGGCGCTACAGATCTGCGAAAATCCCGCAGCGTGCTCAACAACATCATCCTCTCCACCACGGGCGTCACCAAGGCTTTGGAACTGGTCATGCCGGAGATCGCGGGCATCGGCTTCATGGCGGATTCCGTGCGCGTGCCCACCAACACCGTCTCGCTGATCAACCTCAACGTCACTTTCCACTCGCGCCTGGACGCCCAGGGCCACCCATCCATCAACCGCAAGCTGATCAACGACATTTACCGCCAGGCCGCGGCCGGGCCGCAGAAAGATCTGCTGGTCTATTCCGAACGCCAAAATGTCTCCGCCGACCTCATCGGCAGCATGGCAGCGGTCACCGTGGAGGCCCACGAGACCCACACCCGCACCGGATTCGTGGACGTCCCCGCCCAGAGCCTGTGCGAAGCCGGCATCCAAACCGACAGGCCGATCCGCATGCCCGTCACGCACGCCAAGATCTTTGGCTGGTACGACAACGAACTGGGCTCCTACACCAATTGCCTGTCCCGCCTGGCCAATTACATTGACGACAACACGCCCTGATTATATTGGGCACAATTCAAGAGGCAGATCATGAAATACATTGTCCTATCCCTGCTGCTGGCGGCGCTGCTGCTTCTGGCAGCCTGCGAATCCGGCGGTAAATTCCGGGTGGTCAACCAGACCTCCTTCCCGCTCTATGTCACTCTCGGTGACGGCCCCGAGACCGTCATTCCAGGCGCGGCGGAGCATACCTTCTCCGTCGACACGCCCAGCCAGCACATCTTCAAACCCGGTGTTGAGCAGGAAGTCCCCGTCCGCATTCTGGGTGAGACCTACCATATGTACGATGACTACGAGGAAATCTACACCGATTCCACCTCCGTGACGATCAAGGTGGGGGAGACGCTGAACGCCTTCATCACTCCCAACCGCGCCAGCTTCAAGGCGGTCAACGCCAGCAGCCAGGTCGCCACCCGCATCTCGCTCTACAAGCATAACTTCGTCGCACCGCAGCTGGTGGCCGAGATGCTGGATCTGGCACCGGGCGAAATGCGCTTCCTGCGCGTGGATTACGCCACCGCCAACAACAACTTCTATTACTACGTCGTGGTGAAACTGCAGGATGAGACCGAGCTCACCTTCGGCGGCCCCACCACCGTGCTGGACAAAGATCAGCAACTGCTGGTCACCCTCACCGACCCCGAATGACGCTTTTGCGCAACCAAGGATATCCCATGCAAACCAAACTGCTCTTCTGCTTGCTGCTGCTGCTGGCCAGCTTCGCCGCCTTTGGCGAAACTCTGCCGGCCGAACTGCTCTCCACGCCCCTGCCCCAGGATCCCGCCGTCCTCTTTGGAAAGTTGGACAACGGCCTTTCCTACTACATCCTGCGCAACGCCCGTCCCGCCAAACTGGCCGAACTCCGCCTCGTAGTCAATGCCGGCTCCGTGGACGAGGACGAGGACCAGCGCGGCCTGGCCCACTTCACCGAACACATGGCCTTCAACGGCACCAGAAACTATCCCAAGGCCGAAATCACCAAGTATATGTCCTCCATCGGCATGGGCTACCAAAACGGCCTCGGCGCCGGCACCAGTTACGACTTCACCGTTTACTCGCTGAAAATCCCCACGGACGATGGAGATAAATTCTCCAATGGCGTGCACATCCTCTCCGAGATGGCTTACAACCTGAGTTTCGAGCCCGCCGAGATCGAGCGCGAGCGCGGAGTCATCATTGAGGAATGGCGCCTCGGCCAGAGCGCTGATCAGCGTGTCAGCGACGCCCAAAACGCCGTCATCCTGGCCGGCTCCCGTTATGCTGAACGCTCGCCCATCGGCACTTATGAGGTGATCAGCAGTTTCCCCCGCGAAACCCTGGTCCGCTTTTACAAGGACTGGTATCGCCCGGATCTGCAGACCGTGATCGCGGTCGGCGACTTCGAGCCCGAGGCGATGCTGGACCTGATCAAAGAGTATTTCGGCCCCATTCCCGCCCGGGAAAACCCGCGCCCCAAGCAACTCCACTATGTCCCGGACAACCTGCAGCCCCTGGCCGTGGTCACCACCGACCGTGAATACAGTTCCAACGACCTCACCGTGATGTGGAAACGCCCGCTGATGGCGGCCAGCACCCTGGGCGACTACCTCAAACAGCTGCGCCACAACCTCTTCTTTACCATGTTCAACAACCGCCTCGACGAACTGGCCAAACAGGCCGATCCGCCTTATTCCTTCGCCTGGGGCGGCCTCAGCCCCCAATTCCGCACCCTTTCCAGCGTTCGCCTTTACGCCAATTTCACTCCCGGCCGCGCCGAACAAGCCTTGCAGACCCTGATGGCGGAGACGGAGCGGGTGCAGCGTTTTGGCTTTCTACCCTCCGAATTCGCCCGCGCCAGGATCGACCTCAGACGCGACGCCGAACGTGAAGCCGCCGGCAAAAACACCCGCGATTCGAACATGCTCTCCTGGCAGATGGCGATCGGGCCGCTGTGGGGATATGTGATCATGGATCCCGAACAAAGGCTGCAATTGCTGGACATTCTGCTCGATGCCATCACTACGGAAGAGGTCAACGCCCTGATCGGGGAACTGATCCCGGACAGCAATCTCTGCCTCACGCTGGCCGGGCCGGACAAGGCGGATCTGGAATACCCACCCGCCGCGCGCCTGCTCGAGATCGCCCAGAGCGCCAACGCCCTGTCCCTTGAGCCCTGGGAGGACAAGACCGTCGACGAGCCCCTGCTGGCCGAGAT
>CAYXEF010000060.1:0-15744 GCA_964463825.1 uncultured Candidatus Cloacimonadota bacterium
AGGCATACCCCTCCAAGCAAAGGTGGCCCGGTGCTTGTCCCAGGCGACGAGCATGACCCGCAAAATACAGAAAAAGGGTTCAGGATATGGCATCTCAAGAGCAACGCGACACTTTCACTCAGGCACTTATCGCCCTCGGTGGGAGTGCGGGAAATATTCGTCTTCGTGAACAGCTGGGGTGGTCAGAAGCGATTTATGACTCTGTCCGGGATGAACTTCTGGCCGCAGGTCTGCTCACGAAAGGACGTGGCCGGGGCGGATCAATATCCCTGGCAGGGACGGTCCCCGCGCCAGCCGGGACTCAAGCTGCTTTGGTAGAGATGCCTGCCAATGAACCCGTGAGTTCCCCAAAGCGTCCCCGCAAGGCAGCTGCCACTGCCAATGGAAACGGGAACGGGGCGAACCTCGGTTTCGAGGCGGAGTTGTTCAAGGCTGCTGACAAGCTCCGGGGAAACATGGAGCCATCGGACTACAAGCATGTCGCTCTGGGCCTTATCTTCCTCAAGCACATTTCCGACAGCTTCGAGGCCAAGCATGCGGCGCTCATGGCCGAAGACCCTGCCTTCGCCGAGGATGAGGACGAATACCGGGCCGAAAACATCTTCTGGGTTCCCAGAGAAGCCCGGTGGTCCCATCTCCAGGCCAATGCCAAGCTACCTGAGATCGGCAAGCTCGTAGACGACGCCATGATGACCATTGAGGCCAATAACGAGAGCTTGAAGGGCGTGTTACCCAAGGATTACGCCCGGCCCGCCCTCAACAAGGTCATGCTTGGGGAGTTGATCGACCTTATCTCCGGCATCGGCCTGGGGACCGAACAGGGGCAATCAAGAGACGTTCTGGGCAGGGTCTACGAATATTTCCTCAGCCAGTTTGCCGGATCGGAAGGCAAGCGAGGCGGTGAGTTCTACACCCCCCGCTCCGTGGTCAGGGTGCTGGTCGACATGCTGGAGCCTTTCAAAGGACGGGTCTATGACCCCTGCTGCGGCTCCGGCGGCATGTTCGTCCAGTCCAACAAGTTTGTGGCCGAGCACGGTGGCCGCATAGGTGACATCGCCGTTTACGGGCAGGAGTCGAACTACACCACGTGGCGGTTGTGCAAGATGAACTTGGCCGTTCGGGGCATCGACGCCGATATACGCTGGAACAGCGATGGAAGTTTCCATAAGGACGAACTTAAGGACCTCAGGGCTGACTTCGTCCTTGCCAATCCTCCGTTCAACATTTCGGATTGGGGTGGTGATCGTCTCCGGGAGGATGTGCGTTGGAAGTATGGCATCCCTCCGACTGGAAATGCTAACTTCGCTTGGTTGCAGCATATCCTCCATCACCTTGGTTCAAACGGAACTGCTGGTGTTGTTCTGGCCAACGGCTCCATGTCGTCGAGCCAGTCGGGCGAGGGCGACATCCGCAAGACCATGATAGAGGCCGACGTGGTGGACTGCATGATCGCCCTGCCTGGGCAGCTTTTCTATTCCACCCAGATACCCGCCTGCCTGTGGTTCCTGGCCCGAAACAAGGCCAACCATGGCTTCAGGGACCGCCGAGGCGAGGTGCTTTTTATCGACGCCCGTAAGCTGGGTTACTTGGTCGACCGTACTCGACGAGAGTTCTCGGATGAGGACATCACTAGAATCGCCAGTGCCTACCACGCATGGCGGGGGGAGAAGAAGGCCGGGGAGTACGAGGATGTTCCCGGCTTTTGCAAGACGGTCTTCCTGGAAGAGATCAAAGGGCATGGGTATGTCCTGACACCAGGACGATATGTGGGGGCTGAAGCAGAGGAGGATGACGACACCCCCTTCGAGGAGCAGCTTGCCGCATTGAAGGAGAAGTTGGAAGGGCAGTTTGCCGAAGCAGAGCGGTTGACGGCGATGATCCGGGACAATCTGGCGGGGGTCGGCGTCAATGGATGAGTGGAAAGCTTTAACACTAGGCGATGCTATAACATTTGTCATAGACAACAGGGGGAAAACACCACCGTATCAACTACACAAGACTCCGTTTCCCCTTGTCGAAGTAAATGCAATTGTTGGGGATAATCGCTATCCACAATTTGAAAAAGTCGTGAAATACGTTGATTCGGAAATATATGAACGTTGGTTCCGATCCGGACATCCCTCAAGTGGTGACATCTTGTTCTCGACAGTCGGATCAATTGCCGAGATAGCCATTGTCACGACAAGTCAGTGTTGTATAGCTCAAAATATTGTTGCACTTCGGTCAAAAAAGGACTTAGTCAAACCATCTTTTTTGTATTATTTATTAAAAGACAATAGAACTAAGTCAAGGTTGATTTCGCTGGACATTAGTTCTGTTCAGCCAAGTATAAAAGTTCCACATCTGCTCAAGATCCCTATTCAATTGCCTGAAATTGCATTGCAGGAACAAATATCAGCCGTCCTTAGTTCTCTCGACGACAGAATCGACCTGAACCGTCGCACGAACAAAACCCTTGAAGCCATGGCCCGAGCGATCTTCAAGGACTGGTTCGTGGACTTCGGCCCGACGCGCGCCAAGATGGAAGGCCGCGCCCCCTACCTCGCCCCGGAGATTTGGGCGTTGTTCCCTGATCGGTTGGATGATGAGGGGAAGCCTTTTGGGTGGGAAAAGACTCAATTAGAGAGTATTTTTGATTTTCTTGAAGGACCTGGTATTCGTAATTGGCAATACACGAATACAGATGAAGGATGTCGATTCATTAACATTCGCTGCATACAGGATCATGACATATCAGTAGGCTCACTAAATAGAGTGAGCAATGAAGAAGCTTTTGGGAAATACAATCACTTTCAGCTGTCTGCTGGGGACTTTATAGTATCAACATCTGGAACTTTAGGCAGGTGGGCTCTCGTAAGGGAAGCTCACTTGCCACTGATGCTTAACACAAGCGTTATTCGATTCCGCCCTAAGAGCAAGCAGTCTTCCACCAGTTTTCTTTGGCAATACCTCGACTCTCAAGAGTTCGCCTTAGAAATTGAGAATCGAGCCTCTGGGAGCGTCCAAAAAAACTTTGGGCCAATGCATCTGAAACAAATGAGCATACTATATCCGGGGTTACATCTGGTCGAATATTTAGAAAAAAATGTTAGTCCATTGTTCAAGCTATGGAAGCATAACCTAGATATCAATTGCACCCTCGCCCAGACCCGCGACTTGCTCCTGCCCAAACTCCTGTCCGGCGAAATCCGGGTCAAGGATGCCGAGAAGACCGTGGGAGCAGTGCTGTGACGGCCGACTGGTATCCGGGCATTCGCTCCTTCTGCCTGCATTGGCGGGACGCCCCGATGCTCCAGCATACTTTCGAAGCCTTAGAGCGAGAGTTTCAGGGGGACAATGACGCCAGCATCGATGCCGCAAAGTCCATCGTTGAGTGCGCGTGCCGGATAATCATAGAAAATCTCGACGACCCGGCCAGCCCTCTCAAACCACAAAGTACGCACCCTGATTTTGGGGAATGGATCAATGCCACTGTCCGAGTGCTGGAACTGAGCGAAATTCGCGACAATGCCTTTCAAAAGCTCATTTCTCAGTACAACAAGCTCTCCACGACACTGGGTTTATTGCGCAATACCGGTGGCAATGTCAGTCACGGCAAAGACGGTTTCATTCGGAAGTTGTCCGAGCACCACCGCAGGGCGGCTATCCTGGCTGCGGATGCGATGGTCACTTTTCTGCATGAAGCTTATCTGGAGCGCGAGCCCGACCCGACACTGAGCCTCGAGCCCTATGAGCACTTCGCCGCATTCAACAAAACGATCGATGATTTTGTTATATGTCGACTTGATTCGAACGAAGCCGGAGGCCTCGAAGCCATCTTCGCCCTCCCGGACGGCGAAGAAATCTCATTGGTCACCACTCCCTCCCAACTCCTTTTTCACATTGACCGCGAAGCCTACAAGCAAGCCCTCGATTCATGCCGTGGGGTAGCACCAGTCGGTTTTGACGATGAGGAGAACGCCTGATGGCATTTCTCTCCGAAGCAGATGTCGAGGACATCCTCCTTACGACACTAGCTGAACTTGGTTACGCGACGACCTCCGACATCCATATCGGCCCTGACGGACATGCGCCGGAAAGGGAGGCCTACTCTGACGTTTTCCTCCAGAATCGATTGGAGACCGCCATAGATAGGCTCAATCCCAATATTCCACCCGAGGCCCGGCACGACGCCACCCGTGCCTTGCTCTCCTCAGAATTTCCATCTCTTATTGAGGAAAACCGCCGTATCCATCGAATGATGGTAGAAGGCGCCGATGTAGAATACTACGCTGATGACGGTACAATTCGTGGCGATAAGGTTCGCCTGATTGACTTTGACAACCCGGACAAGAACGACTGGCTGGCCGTCAACCAGTTCACCGTCATCGAAGGCAAGATCAACCGCCGCCCCGACGTGGTGATCTTCGTCAACGGCCTGCCCCTCGGCGTTGTTGAACTCAAGAACCCCGGCACCGAGAACGCCGACCTGGAAGCCGCCTTCAACCAGCTTCAGACATACAAGGTCCAGGTCCAGTCCCTTTTCCGCACCAACTGCGTCCTGGTCACTTCGGACGGTCTCCATGCCCGCATCGGCTCCCTTACGGCCAACCAGGAACGGTTCATGCCCTGGCGCACCACTGACGGGAAAGAGGTCGCCAAGAAAGGCCTGCCTGAACTCCACGTGCTTATCGAGGGGGTCTTTGAAAAACGCCGGTTTCTGGACCTGATCCGCGACTTCACCGTCTTTGGTGATACCGGTTCAGGCATCGCCAAAATCATCGCGGGCTATCACCAGTACCACGCGGTGCGACATGCCGTGGCCCACACCATCGAAGCCGTCGCACCCAAGGGCGACCGTAAGGTCGGAGTGATCTGGCATACCCAGGGATCGGGCAAAAGCTTGCTTATGGCCTTTTATGCCGGGCAACTGGTGCGCCGTCCCGAACTCCAAAATCCAACCATTGTGGTTATCACTGACCGCAACGACTTGGACGACCAGCTTTTTAATACCTTCTCCATGTGCCGTGACCTCATCCGGCAGACGCCGATCCAGGCCACAAACCGTGAGGATTTGCAATCAGTCCTGAACCGGGCAGCCGGGGGCGTGATCTTCACGACCATCCAAAAGTTTTCGCCGGAGAAGGGTGAAAGTGAATACCCTTTGCTCTCAGACCGGCGCAACATTGTGGTTATCGCCGATGAAGCCCACCGCAGTCAGTATGGGTTCAAGGCCAGGTTCGCTCAAAAGACTGGTGAGATCGCCTACGGCTTCGCCAAATATCTCCGCGACGCTCTGCCTAATGCGTCCTTCATCGGTTTCACCGGGACGCCGATTGAGCAGGACGACGTGAACACCCCGGCTGTATTCGGCCATTACATCGATATTTACGACATCAGCCGCGCCGTCGAAGACGGTGCCACAGTGCCTCTTTACTACGAAAGCCGACTGGCCCGAATCGAACTTCCCCCAGAAGAGAAGCCCAGGATCGACGCGGAAATCGAAGACCTCACCGAAGACGACGCCGTCTCGGAACAGGAGGCGTTGAAGCGGAAATGGGCCACAGTGGAAGCTCTTGTTGGGGCTGAAAAGCGGCTCAAGCTGGTCGCCAAAGATCTTGTTCAGCATTTCGAGGACCGTGTTGCCGCAATGGATGGCAAGGCCATGGTCGTCTGCATGAGTCGGCGTATCTGTGTAGCCCTTTATGACGAGATCGTCGCGTTGCGGCCCGATTGGCACAGCGCGGATGACACTTCGGGCGCAATCAAGGTGGTCATGACAGGCTCTGCCTCAGACCCTGCGCCGTGGCAGCCGCACATTGGCAACAAGGCTCGCCGGGAATTGCTGGCCAAACGGGCGAAGGACCCGAAAGACCCACTGAAGCTCGTCCTCGTTCGTGATATGTGGCTTACCGGCTTTGACGCCCCGTCCATGCACACCATGTACGTGGACAAGCCCATGAAGGGACACGGCCTCATGCAGGCCATTGCCCGCGTCAACAGGGTGTTTCGGGACAAACCGGCCGGGCTCGTTGTCGATTACATCGGCATAGGCCAGAGCCTGAAAAACGCCTTAGGGCAGTACTCGGCCTCGGATCGCCAACAGGCTGGTATCGATGAAGCAGAAGCAGTCGCAGTCATGCTGGAAAAGTTCGAGATAGTGACGGCTATGTTGCACGGTTTTGATTACCGTCGAGCCTTGGCCGGAACACCGCATCAGCGGCTCATTGTCATGGCCGAAGCGATTGACTGGATTCTCGAACAGCAACACAAAGCTGCCGCGAAGGAAACCGACGACGAGAAAAAGAAACTGGCCCACAGGCGCTTCCAGGATGCCGTCCTGGCCCTTTCCAAGGCGTTTGCCTTGGCCGCTGCCAGCGACGAAGCCAGGGGCATTCGTGATGAAGTCGCCTTCTTCCAGACAATCAGAGCCGCATTGACCAAGACCGGGATAAGTGGAGGGAAAACCTCTGCCGAACGCGAGTTCGCTGTCCAGCAAATCATCAACCGCGCAGTGGCTTCCACCGAGATCGTGGACATCCTCGCCGCCGCTGGTCTGGAGACCCCAGACATCTCCATCCTCTCGGATGAGTTTTTGGCCGAAGTGCAGCAGATGGAGAAGAAAAACCTTGCTCTAGAGGCTCTGAAAAAACTCCTCAACGACGAAATCCGCTCGCGTACCCGAACCAACGTGGTGGAAACTAAAAAGTTCTCCGAGCGCCTCGAAAAGGCCATTGCCCGCTACCACACCAACGCCATAAGCACCGTCGAGGTTCTTCAGGAACTTATCAATCTTGCCAAGGATATTCGTGAAGCTCGCCTACGTGGCGAGGCGACAGGGCTGTCCCAGGACGAGATCGCCTTCTATGACGCACTAGCCGAAAATCAGAGTGCCGTGGAGGTAATGGGGGATACTTCGTTACGAGTCATTGCCCATGAACTGCTGACCAGCCTGAAGGGAGGCATCACCGTCGACTGGGCTCACCGGGAAAGCGCCCGCGCCCGTATGCGTGTGCTGGTGAAGCGGATTCTTCGCAAATATGGCTACCCGCCAGACCTTCAGGATGCGGCCATTCAGACGGTGCTCCAGCAGGCAGAGGCGTTGTCGGCGCAGTGGGCGGCGTGAGCCACACACGTTCACAAGTTCATATTATATAGGCACCACTAGAACCCCTTCAGCACCTGCTCCAACTCAGCCCGTAGCGCCTCAAGCTCAGTGCGAAGCTCCTGGCGTTTCTCCGTCGGGATGCTTTCAATCGCCGACCCTTTCAATTTCTGAAGCTGAGTCGAAGCAGTTTTGACAGCCCTCATGCTGCTACCGAAGTTAAATTTTTGATCTTGAGCTTGAGCAAGCTTTTCTTTCTTTTTCCTCTTGTACGCAGCCTGGGTCATTCCGCTGTCTTTGAGCTTGTCCCACCTCTTGGCTTGGGCTTCAGGCTTTTTGGCTTTTGCTACTGCGACCAGCACCCACTGTGAGATGTCTTTGCGATTCCTGGCTTCATCTCGAATTTCATCAGACAATTTATTGATGGATAATATCTCACTGACTGTGGACGGGGACTTGCCAATCAGCCTGCCAAGATACTGAAGCCCAGTGAGCCCTGGCTTCTGGAGCTTAGCTAGCCCCTCAGCCAGTTCTACCGGATTTAGGTTCTCACGTTGAACGTTCTCAATGAGGGCGATTTCTTGGTAGTTTTCAGCAACAAACACTCCAGGAATAGTGCTGAAACGCTGAACAAGTTCCTGCTGAACTGGATCGTCAGGACTCGCCTTCGCCTTCCGTAGAATGCTCTTGATAGCCCTGACCCTTCGCTCTCCTGCCACAACCATGAGTTTTCCATCCTTCTCCCTCTGACGAAAAACTATAGGTTGCATGAGACCATATTGTATAATGGACTCCTTAAGTGCGACCTTGGCTTCCTCATCAAAATACTTCCTGGGCTGCTCCTTATCCTCAAGAATATCGTCTACAGGGATGTCGTAAATCTTCCTGTCTTCGTACTTGGCTGGCATGTCAGTGTTTACATTTGCTTCTTCGGACATTTGGGCTCTCCCTTTCAGACTGCTTTATTGGTCATATTCCCAGTCATCTCTTGCTGTTACGCATAAATTTCGGTCAACCGAAACCGCACGATGAGCACTGGTCCTGTCCACCAAATCATTTCGTGACCAACTCTCAAGCCCGAGGATACCCTTCAGGATTCAGCACCCATTACCCTGGAGGGGCCACAATGAGCTTTGAAGGATTCGAACTTATCTATTCCTACTCCCGAAGACAAGCACTTGAGGACGGTGTTCTCGTGGATATTAGCCAGGAAGCATTAGAAAGTGGCTTCAAAGTACCAGTCGCCGTCTCGGACAACCTGTATCGCCAGTACATCAATCCACCGGAAAGACTTGAAGGTGAAGGGCAGTCACCTCGGGGACGGCTTCATGATGTACTGCAAATGCTTAAAGTTGCCATTGCATCGAACAAGAACGAACCTCTGCTATTCTTTGATGTCCTGTTCCTAATGCGTCCTGGACACCATGAGAAAGTGAAGCTCTTCGCAGAAATAGGACCTGATGACGATGGGAAACCATGCATGATAATTTGTCTTCCAGAAGATCGTTGAAACAGGTCTTATTGGCCTCCACTTTCCCCTCCTTCCAATTGTCCACCCCGGGGTTCCTGGCCCTTGGGGTGGATTTCGCGCGGAACACCCTCAATCCTGGGAGTTTTCCAAAATCATGACCCCTACTACCCCAAAGTCCCAAAAGGGCAGGAGGAGGGAAATATGCGCGTTTTAAAGGGTGTGGCTGTAAGAACTGGCATTAAAATTATCATACCCAGTCCGATTCTTTGCCCATCTTCATAGAGATATTCCTAGACATAACCCCAAAGGAGGCATCTCAAATGGCAAAGAAAATCTCACCCGAGAACAAGAAGCAGGTGATGGAATCGAAATACGATCCGATCAAGCTTCGCCAGTTGTGCGAATCGGGCGTGTCGGCCATGGAGGCGAAGAAGGAACTGGGTTTAAGCTCAATGCAGAGCTTGCGCCAGCACTTGATGCGACTTTCCGTGGAGTCACAGAACCTTATGACCCTTCCTGGACTGTATGAGCGTAGCTCGACCCAGGTCCGACTAACCAAACATGGAATCAAGATTTCCGTTTCCAAGCTTAAGGCCGCCGGGATCGAATATCCCGAGCATACCGAGTTTCGCATGGAGTTCGATGAGGAGAAGGAGCAAATCCTTCTCACACGGACGGGCATAGGCACCGGCCAGGAAGACCCTGACGAATTCTCCGACAGCTTTCCGAGTGAAGGTTGAAAAGAGGGGCCACGGCACTTGCTGCTGTGGCTCCTCCTGTCTGTTATTTGATGACACACCCCCTGCAGCCGAAAGATGCATGGTGGAGAAGTCACCCAAAAACGGGTGGACCTAGACCTCAAATTATTTTTCGCAATGCTATGCAGATTGAATCAAGCTCCGGGCTAGCTCATAAAATTGGCGATGGCTGGGCGCTGAATGGTGTCTCCCCCTGGCATCAACTCTCGGGCGACCCTTCTTCAAGATCATCCTGGAATTCCCTGCTCATTCTTTCAAATGTATATTCCTACCTCGAACATCCAAGTTCGTTCCAATTGCTCATACAGGCCAATAGCATTCTGATTAGCATTCGATTTAATCATCGTAGAACATAGTGCATCAAGACGCCAATAGAAAACTTGTCACTGCGCGGTGTACGATTCCGAAAGAACCAAATGTCGCATGGCGAAGAAGATCAAAGATGGATGTGGTGTAGTGATACGCGGAAGAGCATTACAAGTTCAAAATTTCACTAAGAATATGCATGTGGCAAGAGCGCTGCCTTTTCCTGGCAGGGCTGAAACCCTATCGGAGGTTTTATAATGGAAGGTTCCTATTTGTTTGAGTTCGAACGTAACGGCTCAATGGCAATCGCAACGGTTGAACTTGATGATGACAATCGTGCAAAGCATAAGCAAGTCGAAATTGTTGAAATCAACAACTATTACCGGAATATCATCGGGAAAACTCCGCATGCCTACTTGCTTGCGAACACTGAATGTGGTGACCGCGTCGAACTTGCCTATGTCGTGGGGTTCGACTTTAGCAGTTGTAGCGACGAAGACATTGATCGTTTTTTGACAGCGTTGATCAACAAGCTGGACAACGACATGATTCATCAAATTAATTCTATCACGGATTTTGTGGCTTACATCAAAGCGAACAGCCCCTATTAACATAACTAGGCGGGGGTGTGATGAACATCCCCGCCATTATCAAAGGAGTAATTCCCATGACCACAGGATATTATGACCCGCCTAAAATGATTTACTCAATTCACGACAAAGATTACCTTAACGAAGCCGAAACGTCAGAGCTCATCGCTAATCGTTACCCAGGTTTGTTTAATGCCTATGTCGGCGGTGCTCTCGACGCAGACCTTTACGATTATCGTGAATACCTTGATGGCGAAATCATTTATAGCATGAGAGACTTGAAAGTAGTTTTGCCTCGCCTTAATAATGAACGCCGTTTTGTGTTGGGACTGTAGCATTTCCCGGGGGTCAGTGAAAACTGGCCCCCTTTTTTAACAATAAAACTGCCTTTTGAAAGCGCCGAGCCGAAGTCCTGGGTCAGGTGCAATTATTGTCTCTTAATGCCTTGACAGAACGGCCACTGTCCAATGTCTTTACGGTAGTCAGCCTGTAGGCTAACTTGCCAAGGCGTACCCATCTCTTTGTTGTGCCAGACCCTGGCCGCTTCCCCCTCTGGTCGGGGATGACTCCGGGCAAGTCGATCTTCGGCTCTGGCGGCACCCCCGCATAGCGGACGGCCGATCCGCAATTATTTCTCGGCAACCTCTTGAAATGCCCCCGGCCGAGAGTTATTGTCTTCGTGCGCGGGCTAGGGAGGCTCCCGTCAGCAGGACGAAGAATTGTTTTTGATCTGAACTGTGCCGATCTTCACCACTCCATCCTGTACTTGATTCCCCAATATCTCCAGTAGTCCAAGCCTGATTTCTTCGGGTGTGGAACTGCATTGCCTTGAACGTGGCTCGCCAAGCATGCTGTCAGGTGCGCTACACTATCGCCGAACACACGGCGGCTACTGGGGTTTCAATGAAAACAACAACACAGAATGGCCCCTTCAACGAAGCGGCCTTGTCGTACTACAGGCTTCAGGCAGGCGAGAGCCCACCTGATGGATGGTTCGTGGTCTGGACGAAAGGGAATGGAATCTTCCCTTTTCACACCAGTGCGATTGACCTGATGGCTTCGAAAATCGGGGAGCTTCAGCAGGCCACGGACGTCTACGTGGGCATGGCTCTCCAGAAGACCGCGCCCGAACCGGGGAAGCGTGGCACCGGAGCGAACAGCGCCGCCATTTTCGGGGTCTGGATCGAAATTGACTGCCGGGAAGGCGTCCATAAGGAAAAGGCCGAGAACCTCCCGACGAAGGAGCAGGCCCTCGGCATCTTGAAAGGGCTTCCCGTCACCCCTACGGTTATTCTGGACAGCGGCGGCGGCTTCCATGCTCACTGGTGGTTTAACTCCCCCCTGGTCTTCACTACCGATGAGGAACTGCAGAAGGGGCAGGACTTGGTCCGCCGCTTTCAACAAACTGTGGCCGATGTCTTCCGCCAGCAGGGCTTCAAGGTCGACACCACATCTGACCTGGCCCGGGTGCTGCGGCCGCCCCACACCTTCAACCATAAATCCGGACAGCCGGTCCTGGTGACGGTCGTCCACTATGATGAAGCGTCCCGCTATCCGGTTGCTATGATCGATGGATTTTGTCCGGCCACGCCCCAGGCCCTGGCTCCAGTGAAGAAGGGTGCGGCTCCGACACCTATCCCCGTTACAGTAGCCGGACAAGCCCCTGCCACCTACCCGCCAGCGGCGCTGGGCCTCATCATGAACGGGTGCGCCTGGCTTCGTCATTGCCGTGACGATGCCGCCAGCTTGCCCGAGCCGGAATGGTTTGCGGCCCTGTCCATCGTGGCGCGGTGCGAGGATGGCAACAAGCACGCGCACGCTATCAGCGCTCCTTATCCTGGCTATACGCACGCGGCCACCGAAGCCAAAATCGCTCATGCCCTGTCCGGCGGTCCTCGGACCTGCGCCAACATCGAAACGAGCCTCAACGCCGGGTCGTATTGCTTGCCTTGTCCCCACCGAGCGAGGGCTTCCAGCCCGATCACTTTGGGTCTTTCCCTGTCCGGGCCGCAGGGCGCTTACGTCAGGGTCACCGCCATGATTCCTGACGCCCCCGTTTCTCCCCAGGCGCTTATCCCTGCGAATATCATCATGAGTACTCAGCGAGGCATCGAACTGGTGAAGGACGACGGCAACGGTGGCCAGCAGGTGGTGCCGATTTTTCCTGCTCCGCTTATCATCATTGCCCGCTTTAAACTTGTCCACTCGGACAAGGAAGAAGTAATGGTCGGCTGGCACACCGACGGAAAGTGGCATTCGCTGACCGTCGACCGCAAGGTCATAGCTGACACGAGAGACATTGTTTCCTTGGCCAGCTTTGGTCTTCCGATCACCAGCCAGGACAAGGAGTTCGTGGTTAAGTTCTTCCGCGAGTACGACAGAGCGAACCGCGACAACATTCCTTTGCTTAGCATCAGCAACCACATGGGCTGGCAGAGTGGTCAGACGGCGTTTCTATGGGGACGGCACCTGATCTCCGAAGCTGGTGTATCCATCGGAGGCTCTGTCGCCCAGATGATTCCCGCGCCTACTCCTGGAGTCGACACCGTTGTCTTCAAAGGGGCTAATGAGGGCGACGAGCAGGTGGCCGACGGGCTCTACCACCATGGGAAGCTTGAAAGCTGGTTGTCCATTGCGAACCGGGCGGTGGTTCACCCGACCCCGTTGGTGATCTTGCTGGCGGCCTGCGCGCCTCCGCTCCTGCATATCCTCGGAGCGAGCAACTTCGTCGTGGAAACATCGGGCACGACATCAACAGGAAAGACCACGGTGCTGCGGCTGGCCGCTTCGGTTTGGGGATGTCCCGACGAGAGGGAAGCTTGTTCCTTCCTCTACTCTTGGGACATGACCCTGGTCTGGTTGGAGCGGGTGGGTGCCGTTCTCCATGGCCTGCCGCTGATCCTCGACGACACGAAGCGCGTGTTTGCCAGCCTTCCCAAGGACCAAGCCCGCGCCATGGTGAGCGCCGTGATCTACGCTTACGCCAGCGGCAAAGGCCGAGGGCGGGGCAGCATCCAAGGGACCCAACGGACTGGAGCCTTCCGTTCAGTCCTTATCAGTTCAGGAGAGCAGCCCTGTGCCGAGTCCAGCACCGACCACGGTGGCGCTCGCGCCCGCGTCCTTTCCCTTTGGGGGCCTCCTTTCGGTCCCGGCGAGCAAGGGCCGTTGGTGAAAGACATCAACATGGCCGTCGTGGAGAACTTCGGGTTCGCTGGACCGCTTCTGGTGCTCCACCTCCTCAGGAACCGTGACAAATGGCCTACCTGGAAAGCCGAGTACCGTCAGGCCGTGAACCATTACGCGAACCTCGCCACTGGTGACAATGTAGCCGGCCGTCTGGGTGAAATCTTCGCCGCGCTCGAGGTTACCGCTCATCATCTGCTGGAGGCTCTACCTGGACTTGTTTTGAGCCGTCCTGCTCGAGAGATTCTCCAGGGGATTTGGTCTGTAACGGTGGCTGGGGCTGCTCGTGACGCTGACCGTGCCTTGGCCGCGTTGCGGGATGTCTGGGACTGGACAGCCGCCAGCCCCGCGAAGTTCTTCGGTCGGCATCGGAAGGACCCTGCGGGCAATCCTTTGGAGCCAGCGGGTGGATGGCTGGGACGGTGGGACGACAGTCCCACGTTCGACCACATCGCCTACCTGGGCAAGCCCCTCCGCGACCGGCTGGAAGGCTTTGGCTATGATGCCGCTGCTACGATCCGCACCTGGGCGGACAAGGGGTGGCTCCTGAAAGACAGCAAAGGGCGCAACCAGCGTTCGACTCGCATTGATGAGGTCGGCGTCAAGTGCTACTGCGTTCCACGCCGGGTCTTCGAGGTTGAGCTTGGCCTTGACCTGACGCCTTCGTCGCCACCTACCCCCTCGTCGCTTCTGGCGGTGGCTCCTCCGAATCCTTTCCTGGTCTCCTGACCTGATGGGGGTGAGTCCTGCACCGGGCTCACTCCCAACTCACTACCAAAAAATATAATAATTTTATATATTTAAATTAATTGGTAGTGAGAAAGTGAGGTAGTGAGGGCCGTGGACATTTTTTAGGGCGCTCGCCTGCCCATCCCCCAAAGCCCCCTGTCCCCTCTAAAGAGCCTGCACCCCAGGGGCTCACTCTCACCCAAAATGCAAATAATATATTGAATTTATTCATAAATTTGGTAGTGAGCAGGGCGAACCGCTCACTACCGCCCCCACCCTGCCCACAGGAGGGATGGAGGAGGAGCCTTCAGGACACGCAGCCGCAGCAGATGACCCCATCGCAGGAGAATGCGGCCACTTATTTCTCACCATCACATCACGAGGCATGATATTTCGTCTACATGTTGTTCATATCTGTTTTTTACTGATCATTTTGTAGAGATATATAAAGCCATATGGTGAAACCCTTTTGCACAAGGAGGACATATGGCTTTAGTGGTGACTGCTTCTTTAGGAGTAGCTCAGCAATTATTAAAGTCACAACTCGCCAGGGAAATACTTTCCAAAACGTTAAAAGTTGTTGTCGTCATCTTAATCGATGAGGCACTTCGAAAGAAACGTTAAAGAGTATTTCGAGAAGGGAAGCTGCTCTTTACGAGTGACTTCCCTTCTTTTTTATTCATTTGAACGGCAGGGGACTCATCATCTTTTGCCGTTTTTTATGCTTCATTGAAACAGATATTGAATGTCACTGAATAATTTCAGGGCGTTGCACATGTCTTAAGCCCTGTCCAAAATAATTTTCAAAGAACCTGAAAAAAGTTTGCTCCGGCAACCCGGCTCCTCGTGGTCACTGATGAAGTTCTTTACCCACATGAAGGAGCTGATGATTGAGGTGTTGAACCTCTTTGCATGATCAATCTAGCATAATTTACATGCTATTTCAGCGTGTTAAGTATAGCTCATGGACAAGAGCAAGCCCGTTGGCCCCTACCATACCACGCAGTCGGCAGCAAGCTACCTCGACTACAACTACGACTACTTCCGAACGATTGTGACGAAGTACCGCATCCCCAGACGCGGCCCCAGCAAGAACCGGTTCGCTCAGTCGGACTTGGACGCTTTCATGGCCGACCCTCAGTGCTTCCTGGAGAAGCCAGCTGAGGTGAAGCCGGTCAAACGCAAAATCCAAACCATTCCCCTGTAAGGAGGACAACCCATGAGTGTTCATGAACGCCCCAATGGCACCGTGTTCGTCCGCTACCGTGAGAACGGTAAGCAGCAGAACCGGACCTTCGGAAGAGGGCCTGAAGCTCTCGCAGAAGCGAAGGCTTTCGACTTGGCTGTGAAGACCAAGAAGGAGGCCATGAACCAGGAAGTGACTTCATCGACACCGTTTCTGCCGGGGCAGCCTGTCTATGCGGATCAAATCGCCGTAGCATGGCACCAGGACAAGAAAGCCGCTGGCCGCGCACTCTGGGTCGATGACTTCGCCCACATGCTGAACAAGGAAATCCTTCCCGAGATCGGCGTGATGCCGGTGGAGCAGTTGACCCAGCAGTACTTGGTCAATTTCATCCACCGCATCCGCAAAGGACGCTCACCGATCACAATCGACAGGTA
>CAYXEF010000061.1:0-15690 GCA_964463825.1 uncultured Candidatus Cloacimonadota bacterium
AATGGAAATCTCTTGACACCAGCCCGGGCTGTTTTTTTGCAGTAAGCTGCCGTCTCAGGCGGTAAACTCACTAGGATGGTCCATGAAAAAAGAGCAGTTCGAAGGATTCCTGCTGGCGCACCAGAAGCGCATTTACCACTACCTGCTGACCCTGACCGGCAATGACAGCGATGCCAGCGACCTCGTGCAGATGGTGTTCATCTCCTTCTACGAGCACATCGACCGAGTGGAGGAACCCACCGCCCTGGCCTACGTCTATCGCATCGCCTACAACAAGTCCATGACTTTCCTCAAACAAAAAAGCCGTTATATCACCCTCGAGCCCCATTCCTTCGATCATTTGCCGGACCAATCCAAAAACGAACCCGCCCCGGATTACACCGCCCTGCGCGCCGCCATCCGCGAACTCCCGCCCCGCCTGGCCAGCGTCATCCATCTCCAATACTACGAAAACCTAAGCTACAAGGACATCTCATCACAGCTGGGTATAAGCGTGAAGGCCGTGGAATCGCTCTTGGTCCGGGCCAAAAAACAGCTGCGTCAGAAATTGATGAAGGATTACTCCCAAGGGAGAGTATAGAATATGAAAACAAAACTTCGGGACTTGTTTTGTGTCCCCAAACCGAGGTCAATATGAGATGCAACACCGCCAAACGCCTGATCGACCTGCAGTTGGACAACGAACTGCTGCAGGGCCGAGTCCGCGAACTGGAGCTGCATCTCAAGGATTGCGCTGACTGCCGCGAATTCAAAGCCCAGGGCGCACGGCTGCAACTTTTACTTCGCCACCAGCCCCGCCACGAGTTTCCCACCTGGCTGCATCACCGCATCCTGGACCAGGCCGCCAGTCACGACCGCAAACGCCTCTTTATCAAGCACCGGCGCAAGCTCCAGCTGATCCCCGCCCTCATGGCCCTGGCTCTGAGCATCATGCTGGGCGGCATGATCGGCAAATTCGGCTATAACCGCGTCAATCCTTTCCCGGAAGACAAAGCCCAGGCCCTGCAGGAACTCCCCGCCACCCAGATCGCCAGCTTTGGTGAGAGTTCACTGCTCGATGAAACTCTTGCCAATGGAGACATCCAATGAGCAAACGACTGCTGACCATCCTGCTTCTGATCTCGCTTTTTCTCAATGCCGGCATCATCGGAGGCCTGATCGTGATGGGCATCTTCCGTCACAACCACTTTGCCCACCATGAGATCATCCAGTCCGGAGGACCGCAACGCAGTGAACGCCGCAGCTTTGATCCCAGGCTGCGCGAGGATCCCGCCATCAAGACCCTGGCCGATAGCTTCCGAACCTCCAAACAACGCCTGATGCAGGAACTGGCCAGGGAGACGGTGGATCAGCAGCGGATCAGGGCCATCATCGATTCCTCCGTGGAATCCCAGGTCCGCCTGGAACAAGCCCTGGGCCAAAAACTGCTCCAGGAACGCCTGAACATGACCGCCGAGGAGGCCTGGGAACGCTTCGGCCGTCGCAACGACAGATTGAAAGAATACAACGATAGGAGACCTCCCCAATGAAGAAAACCATCCTTATCTCGATAACCGCGCTGGCTCTGGCCGGACTGCTCTTCGCGCAGGTCACGCCAGCCCCCAAGCCCAATCCCAACGTCAAAGTCCTGCCCGGTCCCAACGACAATCCCAATCTCAAACCACGCCCCATGGATCTGGGTCCCGGACCGGAAATGTGCAGGGAACTCCAGCTGAGCGAAGCCCAACAGGCCAAACTGGAGGAACTCCGCGTCAGCCACCGTAAAGCCATGAACACACTCAAGGCCGAGATCGAAAACCTCCACATGGACATCCGGCAGGCGATCAGGAAGGACGACTTCACCGGCGCCAAAAGACTCACCCAAAATCTCTTTGCCAAGAAGAACACCATGGCCAACGCCCGCCTCGACCACCTGCAGGCAGTTCTGAAGGAACTCGACGCGAAGCAGAAAGAGATGTTCCGCGATATGCATGACCGCCAGGGTCACTGCGGACCGGGTATGGGCAAGGGCCACGGACAGATGCGGGACAAGGAAGGCGGTGAATGCATCCAGCACGGCCAGAAATCCGGGATGCCCGGAAAGGGCTGCGGCAGTATGATGGGCCAGGATTGCGGCGGATGCGGAGATCATGGCCAGAAGACCGGCCACCCCGGCATTATGCAAGGGACAGGCGAGGGAAAGCAGTTACATCAAGGCCCCGGCCTGGGACACCAGCATCAGGAAGACTGCCCCCACGCCCAGTCCAAGGACCTACCCCCCAATCCCCCCACCAACAAACCCAAGACCGAACAACCCAAATAAACACCCCTCCTCAGTAAGATAGAAAAGACGCCGGCCCTCCCCAGAGCCGGCGTTCTTTTTTATCTGCACTAATCTACCAAAGAGATCCTGGCTGCCAGCTCCCTACCGTCCCGCAGGCTGAGTCTCGCGATATAAACACCACCGGCGCATGGCCTGCCGCTCATGTCCCTGCCGTCCCAGCTAACCAAAATGTTACCGGCGGTAACATCCTCATCGCCGAGTGACCTGACCAGCCGCCCCCTGAGGTCATAGATACTGATCCTGGCGGGGGCTCCAGTTTCATCCGCTCCCGCGCCATCGAGCCTGACCCGGATGCTGGTGCGGGTGCGGAAGGGATTGGGCGAAACTGTAAGCAAACCATCCTGCAAGGCAGGAACGACATTGTCAACGACGGGCACACCGCCCGGGGAAAGTTTGGCGATAAAGGCATCCGTAAAACCGTAGCCGTCAATGACGATGGAACCGAAGTTGACATATCCGTTCAGATAGCCCGTCACATAGCTGTGTCCGGCGCCGTCAACGCCTACGGCTACTCCGCCGTCATCCTGAACCCCGCCGGCTTTCTGGCCCCAGAGCCAGTTTCCGGAAGCGTCCAGTTTGGCCGCGAATACATCATTTCCCCCGCTGCTGGTCAGGCTGACCGGTCCAAATCCCGCAGCGCCGGAAAAATTGCCTGCCAGATAAACCCCGCCGCCAGCGTCCAAAGCGATGCCGTTGCCGGAACCGGTGGCGTTTCCTCCGGGCTGCTGCGCCCAGAGCCAGTTTCCCTCGTTGTTGAGCTTGGCGGTAAAAATATGGATGTCTGGACTGGCGCTCAGGGTAAGGGCGCCGAAGGTGGCGGAACTGTAATAAAACCCCGTCACATAAATGTTTCCGGCACTGTCAGCGGCGATCGCGATCCCATTGTCGTAACCCGTTCCGCCGCCGTGTTCCGCCCACAGCCAAACGCCGGGATCCGTGAGCTGTCCCACAAAGATATCTGGCTGGGTTCCGAATCCGTTCAGAGATAACGCGCCGAAACTTGCGCTGCCTTCGAAGTATCCGGTCACATAAGCGTGGCCGGCATTATCCAGCGCGATTCCGTAGCCGCAATCGAAGTCGTTGCCGCCGCCCTTGACGGCCCAGAGCCAGTTTCCGGCGTCATCCAGCTTGGCGGCGAAGAGGTCGAAAGAAAAGTTGTTGGTTTCGATCTGGATCGGACCAAAGTTCGCCACAGCCCGTATGGAGCCCGTGATAAAGCTGTTGCCGCCGTTGTCCACCGCGATGGCCCAAGCCTCGTCTTCCGCGGTGCCTCCCGCGCCGGACGCCCACAGCCAGTTGCCGAGGGTAGTGAGTTTGGCGACGAAGATATCGGGATACCCGCTGTTGGCCAGGGCGTGGGAGCCGAAAGACGCCGTGCCGGTGAAACTCCCGGTCAGATAGATATTGCCCTCAGGATCGATAGCGATACCCCTGCCATAATCGTTGGTGGATCCTCCCGCCCGCTGAGCCCAGAGCCAATTGCCGGCGGCATCCAGCTTGCCCACGAAGATGTCCTGCGAGGCGTTGTCGCTGGTGAGGGAGGTCGTGCCGAAGGTCGCGGTACCCGCAAACCATCCGCACACATAGCTGTTTCCGGCGTTGTCTGTGGCGATGCCGGCACAAATATCAATGCCCGTACTGCCGGCCTGTTTCACCCACATCCAGTTTGGCGCCTGAGCCCCTAACCCGGCCAGGGTTATAAGGGCTATTACCTTGATCAGAAAGAACTTGGCTAAACTCATTGCATTCCTCGGTGATCCATTTCTGAATTTTGCGTCTTCTGGGCGATGCAAGCTGTTTCGTCAAGAAGAATCGTGAAAGTTCGCCACCATGGTCAAGATGGATCAGACACCCAAGCGGAAGCGAGAATTTCGAGCCACCAGCGATTAACTCAACGGATATTACGCCGCTTCTTCCTGAGCCCTCCCTCCTATGCCACTCCTGAACCTCCCGAATACTACCCCTGAGTCCGAGGGGAAGTGTACGGTCAGTATCCCAGATGCAAGCCAGATAGCGGTAAGGGCCGATTGAGCCTGAGATCAGGTCCGAAATGGCCGATCGGGCTGAGCGCAAGCTGGAGTCGAGCGCGCAGGAGCATCGACTTCAGCAACAAACTCCGTCTCTCATCCTGGAGTCCAAGCTCGTTCCTCGCCGGACTCCAGGGTCACTGAATACGCCGCTAAGCGCTTGGCCTACTCACTTCCCGCCGTCACGCGGTAGAAGCGCCGCGCGTAAAAAAGGATTTGACAGCAAAGCTCACTGCTGCAATCTTGACGCAAATCCAGTTAAGAAATAGGCGACAGCCACCCTGACTGCAAGATTACGGTCGCGGTGGCTGTTTCTTCTTGAGGCTCACATGAAGAAAACGCCCCTGTCGTTGGCGGTCACCGCCCTGCTGACGGCTCTGGCCGCCCTGCTGTTTCCGGCGGGCTGTGTCCGGGGCCGCCCCACGCTGCGGCTGGGAATCATCGCGCCCTCGCTGAACCACCTCCCGCTCAGTTACGCTCTGGAAGCCGGCGGGAGGAGCCTCCAGGAACTCCAAATCATAGCCTTCAGCAGCGGCTGGGAAACGCAGGAAGCCCTGGTCTCGGGCCGGATCGACGCGGCCATTATGCCCTTCAGTTACGCGTTCACGGCGGCCTCCCGCGGTTATCCGCTGCGGATCGTCTCATTTTGGGAGCGGGAGAGTGACGCCCTGGCCTGTCCCTCCGGGATCGCCGGCCCGGCGGAGCTCGAGGGCGCCAGGATCGGGCTGTTGAAGGCCTCCTCCCTGGACCTGCTGCTACGGCATTGGGCCCAGGCCGCTGAACTGGCCTACCAGCCCGTGTATTTCCACAGCCCCAACGAGCTGGTCGCCGCCCTGCAAACCGGCCAGGTGCAAGGCATCGTTGCCTATGTCCCCCTCCTGCAGAAGTTGGGCGCGGGCTTTCGGATCCTGCATTGGTTCGGATCCGACCATCCCCTGCATCCCTGTTGCGATCTGGTGGTCAATACCAGCCGCCTGACCCCCCCGCGCAAAGGCGTTTTGAGACAGTTGCTGGCCTTGCTGGAAGAGACTATTCCTGCTCTGGATACCCCCGCGGTCTATGACTACGCCGCCGCCAGGTATGGCCTTGATCCCGCGCAGGCACGACAGGCGCTGGAGCACACCAAATTCCGCGCCGGCCTGGACCGCGCCGGCCAGGATTTCGAACTCCGGCTGATGCAAGAGGCCGTGGAAATGGGCTACCTCAGCAGGGTCCCCGCCGCCGGGGAAATCTATCTGGAACTGGACTGATGCGTGAACTCCCCCTGGATCTGGTTCTCAGCCTGGGCCGGGTCCTGTTCTCCACCAGCCTGTCCTTTGGGCTGGGGACGGCGTTGGCCTATGGCTGCCACAAATCCGCGCTGTTACGGCACCTGCTGACGCCGCCGGTGAATTTCCTGCGCCATATCTCGCCCTTCTGCTGGCTACCGCTGATCATCATGGCGGCGGGGATCGGGGAGATTTCCGTGCTGTTGGTGTTGCTGTTGGCGATGCTCTTCAACGCGGTCGTCATCGGGATCGGGATCTTTGAGAGCCTGCCGCGGGACATCAGGGACACGGCCGCCCTGGACGGAGCCCGGGGCTGGGGCTTGTTGCGGGATATTGAACTGCCCCTTCTCAAAGGGGAACTGATTGGGCTCTTCCGGATCCTGTGGTCGGTGGGATGGACGGCGCTGATCGCCGCGGAAATGCTGGGAGTGAAATCCGGCCTGGGCTACCGGCTGCTGGACTTCCGCTACCTGCTCCGCTACCGGGAAATGTTGGCCTACATCGCGCTGATCGGAGGCATCGGCCTCCTCGCGGACTATCTGCTGCTGGCCTGGCGACGGCGATCCCTCCGTTGAACCGGGCCAGGCGCGGGGAAAACACTTGACCGTATGCGCCGCTTGATCTATATGGTCTGCAAACTGTGAGGTGAACATATGAACAAGATCATTCTTTCATTGCTGCTGCTGTTGATCTCGGCGCTGCTTGCGGGCCAGCTGCAGGACAAGATCAAGCCGGTCAACGCCTGGTCGAGTTTTATGGGTTGCTGCAAGGCGTGTTCGGACTATCTGGGCCTGGGACACAGCGCCGCCTGGATCTACGGCGTAAGCGGCTACGCCTGGCTGATCAACATTCACGGGGAACTCTGCCCCAGTGGGCCCACGGCCTTCGACAACAGCTTTTTGGCCTCCAATTCCCGCGCCCTGGGACTGGAGTTCGAAAGTTTCTGTTTCGCCCGGGACGACTCCACCCTGGCCGCCAACCAGATGTTGGCCCACAAGAGCATGAACGCCGCGCTGGCCGGGGGGAAACCCTCCTTCGCCTGGGAACTCGACCTGCCGGAGTATTACCTGCTCGCCGGGACGGACGAAAAGGGATATTTATTCTTCGATTTTGACGGCTCCATCAAACACTGTCCGCTGGAAAAGATCGCCACTTCGGAAACTGACATCATGGGCGATTTCCACTCTCTCAGCCGCCTCGAAGATATCCCCACGGAGCTCCAGCAGGTCCGCTCCGCCCTGGCCTGGTTGCGGGTCTACAACGCCGATCCCGCCGCCCTCGCCCTGCCGGGCTACACCATTGGCACCGGGGCCTACGACGCCTGGATCAAAGCCCTGCAAGGCGGTGTTTATGACAGCATGGGGGCGGCCTACAACGCGCAGGTCTGGGCTGAGTCCCGCCACTATGCCGCTGCTTTCGTCAAAGAAATCAAAACCCGCCTCGGCGATGGTTACGACTACTCCAAACTGGACAAGGCCTCCGGCTTTTTTGACATCCTGGTCAAGTCTCTGGGCGAGGTGGCCGGCATCCACGCCTTCCCGCCCAACCCGGAGAATTTCACGCCCGAAACCGCCAGACAGGCCGCGGAACTGCTCACCCGCGCCCGTGACGCCGAACGGGAGGGCATCAAAGCGCTCCTGGAGTTCGCCGTACAAATCAATTGACAGGCACGGCGGTCCGGAGTAGCCTGCCAGCCGGTGGGGTTGTCGCCGGAGATGAGGCCCAAAAACGCCCCACTCATCCGGCCAATGATCATTGGAGCTGTGCGTCCGTGCGGCCCCAAAGGAGAAAACGATGTTCAAACACAGCCTGCAGACAATTGTTTTATGCCTGGCGGCCCTGATTCCCTTTGCCTGTCTGAACGCCGCAGCCAGCGAACTGGTCCGGGTGCAGCTAATCGCCAACGGCGGCTGCGAAGAAACTCTCGTCAGCGGCAATATCCCGCTCTGGACCGAAGTCACCGGCTCGAATTGGACCCAACGCTCTGCCAATCCAGCCCCCTGGTCAGGCCAGTACTACTTCTTCCCCGGTGTGGCCTCGACCGCTGAATTGCGCCAGGATGTGAATGTCTCGGACTATTCCCTGCTGATCGACGCCGGCGGGGCCAATCACCGCTTCACAGGCTACGTGCGCTCCTACACGCAATCGCCCATCGACCAATCACGCATAGTGATCGAATTCCGCTCCGCCGGAGACGCGGTCCTGGCGACGCTGGATTCCGGCAATATCGCCAACACCGCCGCCTGGGAACAGATCCTCTGGGAGACAGCGGCTCCAGTCGGGACCAGAGTCGTCCGCATCCGGCTGATCAGCACCCGGCGCTCGGGAAGCAACAACGACGGCTATTACGACGGCCTGACCCTGAGCGCGCTGGCGGATACGCCGCCAAATGTGACCATCACGCGCCTCGGCGACGACGTCAGCCTCGATTGGGATCCGGTCACTCAAGACCCGGACGGCACGCCGCTCTCCATCAGCGGTTACAAAATCTACGCCGATACCAAACCCGAGGTGGTCTGCGCCCCCTCGCACCTGGTGGGAACTGTCTTCACGCCGGGTTTATTGCTGCAGGGATTTGCCACTTCCGACCGCAAATTCTTCCGGGTGATCGCCGTCCGGCAGTAAAGGATTGGTTCAGGAAATACAGTCTGCCTGGACTGGAGCCTATCTGCCGGTCATCCGCACCGCGTGGAAGAACATCAGCGCTTCCAGTTCCGGCTCGAAGTGCAGATACTCCGCCTCTTCCGGCAAGCCCGCGGCCAGGCGCTCTGCCTCCTGCAACGCTTCACTGTAAGCGGCATCGATGTCCTCCGGCGGCTTGGCCTCAGACGGGCTGAGATCCGCGTCCAGAGAGAGCGCAACGGGCTGGGGCATGGGTAATTCCGGCCGCCGCCACATCCCGGTCTTGATATTGAACTCATACAGGGGCAGGAATTTGTAGCCGTGATTGAGTACGAACCTCACCCCCGCGATCAGGTAATCCACCTCGGCCTCCGTCATGCTGTAATGCAGGTTCAACCGTGCCCAGCCCATCTTGAGTCCGGTGTAGCCGGCGTTGGTGACCAGGCAGCGGAAATAATCCGAAGTCTGGGTGTCGATCCCCAGCAAACGGTGTCCGTAGGGCCCGGCACAGGAGCAGCCGGCGCGGGTTTGGATCCCGAAGAGGTCATTGAGCAGGCGTGTGACGAACTTGGGATGCAGGATGCGGTCGCGGTGGCGGACATTGAAAGGCACGATGGGAACCTTGCCGCCGGGCTCCAGGGGACCATAAAATATGATGCGGGCGTCGCCCTCAAGAGCGTTCATGAAGCGTCTGTAGAAGTGATCCTCGAGGGCGCAGATGACGTCCTGGCCGACCTTATCCTTGACCTGGAAGGCCAGAGCTGTCCGCAGCGCCTGCAGGATACCCGGGGTTCCCGGCTTTTCGCGGGCTTCGATATCGCGCACAAACTCCTCGCGGGTGGCAGAGACAAAATCCACTGTCCCGCCGGCGGAAACGGTGGGCGGCAGATGCGCGGGATAGATATCCGCGTTGAAAATGAGGATTCCCGAACTGCCCGGCCCGCCGAGAAACTTGTGCGGGGAAAGGAAGATGGCGTCGAAGTAGCTTTCGGCGTCGCGGTTCATGTCGATGCGCACGTAGGGGGCGCAGGCGGCGAAGTCGAAACAGGCCAGGGCGCCGTGGCGGTGCAGGATGCGGGCGACCTCATGGACCGGCGTAAGCAGGCCGGTGACATTGGAGGCGGCGGAAAAGGAACCGATCTTGAGGCGTCCGTCATAACGGGCATCGGAGACCATCTCCTCCAGTCGCTCCAGATCCAGGGTCCCGTTGTCGTTAAGCGGCACTTCCACGATCTCGCAGAGGGTCTGGCGCCACATGATCTCGTTGGAGTGGTGTTCGTAGGGGCCGACGAAGACGATGGGTTTGTGATCGTGGAGATAATTGTGCAGGGCCTGGTTGCAGTCGGTGCCGGCGGGATTGCGGGCCAGACAACTCTTCAGGACCTCGCCGATGCGTTCACGGGTGGCGGGAGGCCAATAGACGCCGAGGATCTGCATCAGTTTATTGATGCCAGCGGTGGTGCCGGAGCCGGTGAAGACGATCCTGCCCTTGGGACCGGCGTTGACGCAGTTCTTGATCAGGCGTTCGGCATCATGGAGCAGGGTGGTCATGGTGCTGCCGGTGAAGTCGTCCTCGGTGTGGGTGTTTGCGTAATAGGGCAGGATGGCCTGGATGACGCGCTCGATGGAGCGCAATCCGCGGCCGCTGGCGGTGTAATCGGCATAGACCAGGGGCCGCGTCCCGCAGGGCGTGGGAATCGGCAGATGGCGTCCGACAATGTCCCCGCGCAGCCAGTCCAGGGAGTCGATCAGGGCTTGGATGGATCTCGTTTGCATAGGTTGCCACTTTTGGCGGGGCGCGGATTTAGGCAAGCAAATCTTGGCGGCGGGGCGGGAGCCGGGAGCAGTCAGACCGGTGTTCCAACAATTCGCTTGACAGATAATGACGCTGTGCAGGCTAATGTTGCATAAGGATGGAACATGCCAAACGCCTTCTTATCAGGATTGTTCTGGGAATATGAGATCAGTGAAACTGAGATGGAGAGATTGCTGGCGGTTAACGACCTCAACGAGCCGCTGACGGTGTCCCTCTACAACAGGATCCTGCTCTCACGCCGTTGGTACGACATCCTGCGGCAGCTCACGCCCACCCAACTGCAGGCGGCCCTGTCGGAACGGGTGTTGCGGACCATATATTCGCGGGACATGCGCCGGCGCTACCGTTTCGCCGCGCAACGCCTGCTTGGCCAGGAAACCTAGATGGATAGCGCATATTACCGCGAGAAACTGTATCCGCTGCAGGATCATGTGTTGGCAGCGATAATGCGGCTGGACGCAGGATTCTATCTGACCGGCGGCACTGCACTCTCGCGTCACTATCTAAACCACCGCTATTCAGACGACCTGGATCTGTTTGCCAACCAACATCAGGATTTTAAAAGCGCTGTGCGTTCCATCGAAGAGGAATTGATCAAACAGGGATTCGATTTCCGGGCTCTCGCCCGAAGCGCCGACTTCGTACGCCTGGAACTTGACGGCAGCGACGGAACCAGACTGATCCTGGATTTGGTCAATGACCTTGTCTGCCGCTTTGGGGAATTAGAAACCTCATCTGTGCTGGGCAAGGTGGACAATGTGCTGAACATCCTGTCCAACAAATTGGCGGCTATCACCCGCCTGGAAAGCAAGGATTTTGCTGATGTGGTCTGTATCGCCAGGAACTACCGCTTCAATTGGGAGAAACTGGTGAATCAGGCAGGGGAGAAGGATGTCTGGGTGACACCATTGGATCTGGCGCAGTATTTGTACCAAGTAGAAGCAGAAAGATTTTCCCTGATCCGCTGGATACAACCGCAGGATTTGGACAGAATGGCTGGAGATTGCCGCAGGATCGCGGACGATATCCTCCACGGCGCAGATAACTCCCTATGCGGCTAGAAGTCTCCCGCGTTATTTGGCACTGACGGTGTAGGTGGCGCTGGCAATCTCGCTGGGATTATAGATCGGTTTATAGGCCCGGGCCTTGACGGTCACGGTGCCGGGCTGATTGATGGTGAAGGGATCGCCGTAGGTCGGGGAGGCCTGGGTAGGCTCGCTTCCATCCAAGGTGTAATGTACTTCGGCGCCGGAGGTGGTGCTGACGATGGATATTTCCGTGGCGGTGGTGATGTTGCCGCCCTGAGGCAGAAAGATCGGCGTGGCGACGGTCTGCCAGTAGGTCACCGAGTAGGTGCCCTGCACGACGCCGCTGGGATTCATGCCGTTCTTGAAGGCTTTGACCCGGACGGTGGCGGAGTCGGCTCCGGCGGGGAAAAAGTTCGGAATGACAAGCTCGCCCGTGTTGTCGCCGCTGACCACGGTGAAAAGCAGGGAATCCTGTTCCGTGGGTATGTTGCCGTTCACGGTGTAATAGATCCTGGCGCCCAGTTCGTTGTGGGTGACGGTGATGGCCTGCCCGGAGAAATAATTGCCGCTGGGATGGCTGAGCACGGGGTCGTCCAGGGTCAGCAATTCCGTTGTATGTTCATTGCAGGACAGGCCCAGCAGCAGCCAGGCCAGAAGGGAGGCCGCCAGAACCAGCAAACTGTATCTTTTCATAATTACACCTCGGTGTTTGTTCTTTGATTCATGGTCGCGGAAGCGCTGAAACTTGTCAAGTGATATCTGCTTCGATGCTCTGGAGTGAATGCGACAGACGGGGATTGACAAAATTCGGGACTCTGCCAGCCTGGCTGCCAAGGAGATCACATCGTATGAGCCAAACCCTCACTCTGGACGACATCGCCTATTGCGGCCTCAATTGCCGTCTCTGTCACCTCACCACCATCCTCCCGGACGCCGCCGCGGAATTGCGTCAGATCATGCAAAACGACGGCTGGGAGCGCTTCGGTGGCATGGTATTCCCGGAATTCGCAGCCTTCTGGAAAACGCTCGCCGCGCTGGCCGCCTACCGCGAAACCTGCATCCTCTGCAAGGGCGGCTGCGGCAACCCCGGCTGCCAGCTGCGCCTGTGCGCCCAAGAGCGCGGACTGAAACTCTGTGCGGAGTGCCCGGACTACCCCTGCCAGCCGCTGAAAGACTTCTATACCGGCCACTACGAGAAATTGGCCGTCAATAACGAGCGCATCAGGGAAATCGGGAGCGCAGCCTTCCTGGAAGAACAGCAAAAACTGGTGGATCAGGGACTCTGTTTCCGCGACCTGATCTGAGTTTCGGGCTGCAGACGTAGAAGCGGAATCCAAGTCCCCTTGTCTAACACAGCGCGGATTCCGGATACCGCATCTTCGCCGGCATTTGACGGCCGGCTATCCAGTGTCGACAGTACCCCGGCGGCCTAAGGCGCAGGCGTCTCCAGGCTTTCATTGACCAGGGCGACGAGGTTGACCTCCTTGTCCCTGGTGTCCAGATATTGCACGCGGACCCTATCTCCGGGGCTGGTCACGGGCAGGAAGCTGCTGAGGTCGCTGGTGGCGATGAAGACCAGGCCGGGCTTTTCCGCCAGACTGAGGTAATAATAGGCGCGGGCTTCCTTGATGTCGCTGCCGATGCGGCTGACGGTCCCGCTGAGCGAAATGCGTTCGGCCGAACCGGCGGACAGCACCCCCGCCTGGCTGCTGGCCAGGGTCATCTGGTAATTATCCCGGGCCGCCTTGATCGATTCCCCCACGCCCACCAAGCTGAAATCCCTTACCGAGACGAAGGCGAACTGCTTGACCAGTCCGGCGCCGTCTTTCAGCGTCATGAAGTAGGTCCCGATACCGTTGAGATTGACCAGAATGGGGAAGGTGGCGCTGTACTTGAAGTTTTGCACCTTGCCTTCGGCGGATTCCATGGCGGCGTATTCGGTGGCTCCGCTCAGGCGGTAAAAGTGGGTTGATTTATTTCGGGTGTCCGTGAGCATGAAGCCCACAGTGCCTTCGTCCGAGCCCACGCTGGACATCCCGGTGTAGAAGTAACTACGGCCATCGCTACCATAGATGATGTTGTATCCTTCGGTGACCATCAGCATGTTGCGTTTGCCGAAGAGCGTATTCCAATATCCCTTCACGTAGTGGCCCCACCAATCCAATTGCGGCAGCACGAATTCCGCCGGCTGGATGCGGTCCACCCAGGCGGGGATCCTGGCGTCCGACCAGCCGGAACCGCTTTTAACCAGGGGATAAAAAGATATCTGGCCAGTTCCGGCATGAATGGTCGCCAATCCCGTGCCTTCCTGACCGCGGACGCCGACCCTGTGGGTGTAGGTGGTGATGGTCCAGTAAGGCTCGCCGGAGTTGTCCACTTCGAAGGTCGGTCCCCCCAATCCGATGGTGGAGTAGCCGTGCAGCCAGAGATGGCGGTAGAGGTTCTGCCCAAAGTAGGCGTTCGGCTGGTAAACTATGCGCAGCGGTTTACCACTCACTTCGCGGACGAAGCTGATGTCCTGGGCATTGGTGGCTGAGACCATGATGTAGGCCGGCGTTCCATCGCTGCGGTTGGTCAACCACTTGAAAAAACCGCTGTGCAGGAGCGGAACCACCCAAAACAACCGTCCCTGCACCATCTGGCGCGTCGCACGGCCCAGGGTCACCCGGCTCCCCAAGGCGAAATCCTCGCCCAGTTTCTTCTCCGCCAAAGCCTCGGCATATGGCCGGTCCACGGTGGGGATTTGGTCCAGGCTCACGGGCGAGATCAATTCGTTGAAGTTCGTGATATCCACCTCGCCGATCAGCTTGCGGTAACTTTGTGCCCGGAAGATCGGAGAGGAGATCAGCAGGGCGATGAAGACCCAGACCGCCAGAAATAGATAGACGTACTTGAGCCAGCGCCAGAACCTGCGTACTCCCAATAGCGGCAACAGCACGAAGGCCAGGGCGAAAGGCCAGCCCAAAAACCGGATGTTGAGCACCGGCAGTGAAAAATAGAGGATCAACAGCGCCAGGATCGCGCTCAGGATCAGCGCCGGCAGGAATTTCATCTTCACCGGCTTGAGATTGATGTTGACGGTATTGGCCGGCCGCTTGGTATGCGGACCGAAGGTCGCAGGATTGAACAGCATATTCACCTCCCGGTGAGGGCGTTTATGGTATCAAGTTATCATAACTGCAGGATCTGACAAGATATTTTTCCGGCCCGCGGTTGCGCCGGCATATCCGGGTCGGGGAAGGCTCGTTCTGTGTGTGTTATTACCTTCACTCCCCGTAGATCGAGGTGACGCGGTAAAAACTCTTGGATCCGTTCTCCGGGGCGGTCCAGTCCGAGTCCCCGAAGACGCCGCTGCCATCCTCGGCATAAACCCCTTCCGGCAGAGGCGCGGAATACACTTTGTAGCTATCGATCATATAGAGATCTTCCCAGGCAAGGAAGACCACGCCTTCGTTTACAGTGATGGTCAGCCGCGCGGGGATTCCGTCCGAAAACTGGCAGGAAGCCGGGAAGCCCCAGCTGCCTTCGCTGTTTTGGCCGCGGAGATAGAGGGCGTGGTTGCCGTGTTCGATGGGGCCGATGAACAGAGGCAAATCCACGCTCACGGAGACGCCGTTGGCCACGTCGATTCCGATCCCGTTGCCGAAGCCGGGATCACTGTCGATGAAATATTCCAGCCGGGTGATCTCCGCTGCGGGCGCAGTCGCGGGGTAGGGGATGAAGAACACCAGTTTCTGCGGCAGACTCCAGCGTCCCCCGGTGTCGCGGGCGCGCACAAAAAGACGGTGAATGCCGGGGACAAGGGCGGCGGTGCTGATCAGTTGGTCCAATTCCACCGCGTTGCGGCTGTAGATCGGGGTTCCGTTGCCCGGGCCGGGATCGGCGTCGAAATAGTATTCGATCTCCGCCACGGTCCCTGGCTCAAATGGCGGAGCGTCATAGGGGATGAAGAAAACCTGGCTGCGGGGCAGACTCCACATCCCCTCGTCATCTTGAGCGCGCACGTAGAGGCGGTGGATACCGGGGTCCAGCGCGGCGGTCGCGATCAATTCATCCAGTTCCACCGTATGGCGTTCAGAGATCGGAATCCCGTTGCCGGGTCCGGGATCGGCATCGAAGTAGTATTCGAACTCCGCCACATCTCTTGGCTCAAAGGCCGGCGCGTCATAGGGGATGAAAAAGACCTGGCCGCGGGGCAGGCTCCAAAAACCATCGTCGCTGCGGGCGCGCACATAGAGGCGGTGGATCCCGGGATTGAGCGATGCCGTGCTGATCGCCTGATCGATGTCCACAGCGCTGCGCCCATAGATCTGGATTCCGTTTCCAGGACCGGGATCGGCGTCAAAAAAGTACTCGATGTGGTCCACCACGGCCAGGCAGAGCGCCGTTCCGCCCAGCCAGAGAACCAGCGCGGCTAATAGCGGCAGTTTCATCGTCAACTCCTTTGCCGCGGGGCTCAGTTTCCGCTTTGGGCTTCGATGTGCACGTTCAGGTTGCCGTCTTCGTCCACCACCGGGGGACACGTAAACTCGGTGATGCTGGGCAGGCGCGTGAGGTACCAGAGATCGTTGAAGGGCGTGGCACCGCCGTAGATGCCGATGTCCTC
>CAYXEF010000062.1:0-6997 GCA_964463825.1 uncultured Candidatus Cloacimonadota bacterium
CCATTACCCACAACAATACGATCTACGCGCGGGGTTTTGCGGACGCCGCCGGCAACGTGAGCCTGACTTTGGTCAATCCCCCGACCTCGGTAATCACCTACACCCTCACAGCAACGGCGCACAACCGGGTCACCTATATTGGCTCCCTACAACAGATCGCCGGCAGCGGACCCTGGCTGAGCGTTACATCCGCCAGTTACTTTGACGCTATCAACAACATACCCGATTACAACGAGACAGGATACCTCAACGTGACCTTCCAGAATATCGGCTCAGCCGCGGCTACCAATGTGAGCGCCACTCTGTCCTGTCCGACCGAAGGCATAACGATCACGGATGCCAGCGCGACCATCACTGCACTGGCGGCAGGTTCATCGACCACGATTAACAACGCCTTTGCCTTCAGTATTGCCGCCGACATCTCCGATGCCACCAACGCTCTTTTCACGATCAACATGCAGAGCGGCAGCGAGACCTGGACCTATAACTTCAATCTGATCATCAACGCGCCAGCCCTCGCTTTTGGCGTCATGGCCGTGTCCGATCCCGCTCCCGGCAATAACAACGGGAGATTGGATCCGGGCGAAACGGCGACCATCAGCATTGCCTTGAACAACACCGGCGGAGCCCAATCACCCGGCGGCACAGCCAGTCTCAGCAGCCCCACTCCCGGCATCGCGGTCAACACAGCCAGCCTGGCTTTCAGCCCGATTGCCGCCTCCGGCGCCGCGAACCTGAGTTTCTCCGTGACTGCGGCAGCCGGGATCAGCAACGGCACCCTGGCCAGTTTCGTGTTTGCCGCCACAGCTGGCGCTTATACCTGCAACGACATCCAGCAGACGGAGGTGGGAATCCCGCCCACAGTCATTCTGGGCTCCGGCACTTCAACGACAAGTACAACGACCGCCTGCCCCATCAACATCTATTACGAAAGCCTGCACGGGCAATCCGTCTATACCGCGGCAGAACTAAACGCCGCAGGAGTTTACGGTCCCGTCAGTATCTCCCAGATCGGATTCTATGTGAGCAGCGCTCCCAGTATTCCCATGCCGAATTTCATCGTCAGAATGAAGCACACAACCGCTACCAATGTCTCCAGCTGGCAATCCATCACAGACATGATGACCGTCTATACGAACTCCTCATATATGCCCCTAGCCGGAGGCTATCACATGTTGACGCTTTCCACTCCCTTCACCTGGAATGGAACGTCCAACCTTGTCATCGACACCGCTTTCAGCCCACTAAGCCCCTGGAGTTCCAGCGGAACAGTTCAGTACACATCGGTTACCAGTGGATATCGTTATGTCCGCGCGGATGGCGTGGATCAGACCAGCGTCTTTTCAGGAGGATATACATCCAGCAACCGGCCCAACGTAAAACTCGCCTTCCAGACCATCCAAAACGGAGCCAGCATCGCTGTGACGCCTTCCGCCGTAAGCGCTTCCGCCTACAGCGGCGAATCCACCAGCGCCACCGTCACTGTCTACAACACCGGCAACCAAGCCCTGAACTGGAACACGAACGGAACGATCTCCTCCTGGGGCAGCGTGACACCGGTCTCGGGAACCGTCGCCGCAGGCGGCAGCACGGTTCTGACTCTGAACCTGAACTCAGCCGGATTGGCGGTGGGCACTTACAACGCCAACCTGATCATCGCCTCCAATGCCATCAACAACAGCAACCTCAGCGTTCCGGTCGGCTTCACCATTATGGCCAATCCCTATCCCTCCGGTCCGCGTTTCGTGGCCGAGTGGGAGCCCGCCCAGGGCGCAATCGTGCGCTATCCTTTCGGCCTGCCCTATCCCCTTCTGGCCAATATGTCAAACAACGGCCTGCTCTATGTGGTCGTCGCCAGCAGCAGCCAGTCGACCTGCAATACCGCCCTCTCCAGCAACGGCGTCAACATGGCCAACGTCCGCTATATCAACGCACTCACGGATACATACTGGATCCGCGATTACGGCCCCTGGACCATCTTCAACTCCGAAGGCGAGATGCAGATCGTGGATTTCAGCTACAACCGCCCCCGCCCCAATGACGACATCATTCCCGTCACCGTGGCCAACTTCCTCGGACTGGACTACTACACCATGCCACTGACGGCCACGGGCGGCAATGTCATGTGCGACGGCAAAGCGGCTGCAATGTCCACGGAACTTATCCTCGAGGAAAACTCCAGCCTCACCCAATCCCAGATCCAGACCATGGCCCAAAACTACCTCGGCGTCACGGATTACCAGTTCTACGAGGATCCCAACAATACCTACATCGACCACATCGATTGCTGGGGCAAGCTGCTGGATGTGGACAAAGTCCTGATCCGCAGCGTTCCCACCAGCCACGCCCAATACGACGAGATCGAGGCCGTGGTCGACGACTGGGAATCCCGCACCTCCGGCTATGGCACCCCCTACCGCGTTTTCCGTGTCTACACGCCCAATAACGAGCCCTACACCAATTCCTACATCATGAACAAGCGCATTTACGTCCCGCTGATGGGCACTGCGAATGACAGCGCCGCCCTTGCGTCATACCAGGCCGCCATGCCGGGCTACACCGTCACCGGTTTCACCCACACGAACTGGGAATCGACCGACGCCCTGCATTGCCGCGTCAACACGGTTTTCGACCCCCAAATGATCCATGTCTGGCACGTCCCGCCCACGGATCTGACCGCCAGCGGCAGTGTGAATTTGGAAGTTGAGATCAACCACGCGAATGCCCTCGCCCCGGCCGCTACCTACATCGCCTGGCGACACGCGACCACCGGAGATTGGCAATTCGCACAGCTAGCCAACGTTTCCGGAAACATCTGGACGGCGGCGGTGCCCACTCCGGCACAGGGACAAACCCTCTATTACTACATCCTGGCCACCGACACCACAACGCGCAGTAATTCTCTGCCCCTTTGCGGCGCCAACGATCCCTTCGCCATCCTGGCCAATCTGCCGCCGGATAATTACGCCCCGACCATCGCGCTCCCGGAAACTCTGTCCTTTGCCGCAAACGGCAGCCTGAGCCTCGATTTCAGCCCCTGGGTCAGCGACCAGGACAGCGACCCCGTGACGCTTACCGTCAGCGGCAATGTAAATCTGGCGGTCAACATCGAAGGACTCAATGTCACGATCACAGCCCCGCCTGATTGGATCGGAAGCGAGATCCTGACCTTCACCGTCAGCGACGGCCTCGCCTCCAACCAGGATACCATCGAGATCAGCGTTTATCTGGATTACCTGCCCTCGCCCCTGCCGGTGGTTATCGAATCCACCCCCACGCAACTCACCCTTGCCTGGCAGGCGGTGCCCAACGCCGTTTCCTACGAGATTTGGGCTTGCGACGAGCCCTACGGCGATTACAGCTATCTGGCCAGCACCGCGAACCTCAATTGGAGCGATGATTCGAGCGCCGCACCACGGCGATTCTACCGCATCGTAGCCACCAACGCCCCCCTCTCCAAATAGACATATTGGATAACAGCCAAGTATCACCAGCCCGGTTAACGCCGGGCTTTTTTGTATGCCCTGAACTCCGGCAAGGCTTGCTGAACCGACGTTTTCGGGCATGCCAGCCAAAACCGTCCGAATTCCTGGCTTTTTGCCTCCCCGCTTCAGAGCGTTAATCAAGTCTTAATCAAGCCTTAATCAAGTCTTAATAATTAACGCTTGATTAAGGCTTGATTAAGAAGTGATTAAGAACCTGCGGCAAGGGCCGGCTATGAGTTGATCAAGCCCGGATAATCGGCCTGCCGCCAGTCTTTACGGATGCTTCCCGCGATATAAACATTGACAGCTTTAGCTGCTTTGGAGAGCATCTCTCCGATGTATTACTACCAAGTCCACCTGCCCCTGGGGTTGAACCGGGAATTCCATTACTGCTCACGGCAGTCGATCGCCGAGGGCGCGCGCGTGCTGGTGTCCTTCAACAAGCGTGACATGATCGGCCTTTGCGGCGAGAGGTCCCTGGCTGCTCCGGACGCTTCCGTCAGTTACAAGCAGATTCTGGAGGTGCTGGATTCCGCTCCGCTCTTGGGTCCGCGCCTGCTCCAGCTGGGCAAATGGATGGCGGACTACTATCAATGCAGCATCGGCAGCGCGCTATTCGCCATGCTGCCGGCCTGGCTGATCCCGGATATCGAGGCGGAGCTGCGCTGGATCGGAACCGAGGTGCCGGCAGCTTACACACCCCTGCACAAGGTCTTGGCGGACGGTCAGTTCCACAAGTTGAGCGAACTGCGTAAGACGCTCAAAGGCAGTCCCATCCTGCACATGGCGGAAGAGGGCGTCAATGCCGGACATCTGGAAGTGAAGCGCCGCCTGAATCCCAAAGACAAACCCAAGTATCTGAACTATTTGCGGTTACTGGTGCCCGACGTGGATCCCGACACTTTTCCGGCCCGCCAAAAAGAAGCCCTGCAGCTCATTTTGGGCTTGGGCAAAGAGGAATTGCCGGTCAGCCAAGTCAGCGATCTGGTGTCCTATTCCGCGCTCAAGGCTTTGGCCAAGAAGGAAGTCATCTCCATCTCTCCCAAACAGGTGGAACGCTCCTTCTTTCAATATGATGCCAACGCCGCTGCCAAGAGCATCGAGCTGACCGCGGAACAGCTGGAGGCCAGCGCCGGAATCGCAGGCTGCCTGGGCTCCTTTGGCGCGCATCTGCTGTTTGGCATCACCGGCAGCGGTAAAACGGAGGTCTACATCTCCATCATGCGCGAGTGCCTCGCAGCCGGGCGGGATGTACTGTTCCTGATCCCTGAGATCGCGCTCACGCCGCAGATGGTGGAACGCTTCCAGGCGGAGTTCGGTTCCGTGCTGGCGATCAGCCACAGCCAGCTCAGCGACCGCCAGCGCCTGCAGCAATGGCACAAAATCGCCCGTGGGGAATGCCGCATCGTGATCGGCGCGAGATCCGCGGTGTTCTCGCCCCTGCCGCGTTTGGGGCTGATCATCGTGGACGAGGAACACGAACAGTCCTATAAGCAGGACAACAGTCCCCGCTACAACGGCCGCGACCTCGCGGTCAAACGCGCCCAGCTGGAAGGGGTGCCGGTGATCCTCGGCAGCGCCACACCCTCGCTGGAATCCTGGCACAACCAGCGTTTGGGGCGCTACTGCCTGCACCGTCTGCGGCAGCGTCCGCTGGAGGTCAAACTGCCCGATGTCAGCATCCTCAGCCTCTGTGAGGATTATCAGCAGCAGCTCTTGTCCGATGCGCTGCTGGCGGCCATCAGCACCCGCCTCGAACGCCGCGAACAGGTCATCCTGTTTCAGAACCGGCGCGGCTTTTCCTCCTTCATGCAATGCCTCAAGTGCGGCGAATTGATCAAATGCCCCAACTGCGCCATCAGCATGTATTACCACCGCGACCGCGAAGAAATGCAGTGCCACTATTGCGGCCACAAGATCCCCAGTCCCCGCAAATGCCCGCACTGCGGCAGTTTTTCCTTCGCCTACGGCGCTCCCGGCACCCAGAAGGTGGAACAGCTATTGCAGATCTGCTTTCCGCAGGCCAAGCTGTTGCGCCTGGATTCGGACTCCGCGCGCCGCCAGGATACCTACAAGACCATGTATCGCCGCATGAAGGACCGCGAGGTGGACATCCTGCTGGGCACGCAAATGATTTCCAAGGGTCTGGACTTTCCCAACGTGACCCTGGTGGGCATCGTGAACGCGGATATCAGCCTTAATCTGCCGGACTTCCGCGCCGCGGAACGCACCTTCCAACTCTGCACCCAGGTGGCAGGACGCTCCGGCCGGGCAGATAAAGCCGGCGAAGTCATCATCCAAACCTACAATCCGGATCATTACGCCATTGTCCATGCCCGCAACCAGGATTATCCAGGCTTTGCGGAGGAAGAGCTCTCGTTCCGCCGCAATCTGAACTACCCGCCTTATTACAGATTGGCGCGCATCCTCTATCAGTGCCCGGATGCCGGTCTACTGCAGCAGGAAATGCAGACGCTGGGGGATAAGATCCCGGCTCTGGCAGCCCGTTTCGGCGATGGCCAGAGCTATCTGCTGGGTCCGGTTCCGGCGCCCTTTGCCCAATTGAACAGGCTTTACCGGCAACATATCATCATCAAGGGGATCTCTCCCGCCGTTATCAGCAGCATGCTGAACGCCATCGCGGCAGCCTATCGCCCTCCCGCGGCGATCCATGCCATGGCGGATGTCGACCCGCTGAGCCTGATGTAGGGCCAAAGTAACATTTCGCTTGCCAAAATCGCCCCATCCCCAAAACATGCTTGAACAAAGGAGTTTATGATGACCGAGCATGAACACAAAGGCTGCAACTGTACCGACGCATGCGGGGACGGCTCCGCCCCCTGCGATTGCGACAACGAGGAATGCAACTGCAATACCATCACTCTGGACATGGAAGACGGCACCCAGAAAGACTTTATTGTGCTGGATGTGATCGAGCACGAAGGCAAGCAATATATCGCCCTGGCGGAAGTTGACTCCATGGAATACGACATCATGAGCATGGCCGTGGTGGACGACAATGTGGAACTGAGCGTGATCGAGGATGACGACGAGTTTGAAACGGTCGCCGCTCTCTTCGACGAACATTTTTCCAGCCCCGATGAGGAATCCGGGGAATAAAACAAGCTTGATTCCCGACTGCCGCCGCAGACCGCATCGGTCCCAGCGGTTCAGAAACATACGAAGCGTTTGGCATGAAGTTTGACACCATCGTCTTGGGTTGCCGGAAGCTGGTGACTCTAAAAGGCAGCCCGCATCCGCGTAGCGGCGCTGAACTCAGCGATCTGGGCATCATTGACGACGGAGCCTTGGCCATCCATGATGGGCGGGTGTCCGCCGTAGGCAGCCGCGGTGAGATCCTGGCATCGTATGAAGCCGCTGAAACCATCGACCTGCAAGGCCGGGTCGTCCTGCCGGGCTTTGTGGACGCCCACACGCATCCGGTCTTTGTCCACACCCGCGAGGACGAATTTGCGCAAAGGCTGGCCGGCAGATCTTATGTGGAGATCGCC
>CAYXEF010000062.1:7097-9934 GCA_964463825.1 uncultured Candidatus Cloacimonadota bacterium
CAAAGACGACCACGCCGCCTACCTTGACCTGCTTTGCAATGAGATGATCCCTGCCGTGGCGGAACAGGGCATAGCCAATTTCTGTGATATCTTCACCGAGGCTCATGTCTTCAGTATCGCCGAATCACACCGTGTGCTCAGTTGCGCCCGGGATCACGGTTTGCGGCTTAAGATGCACGCCGACGAGATCGAACCGATCGGGGGCGCGGAATTGGCTGCGGAATTGGGCTGTGTCTCCGCGGATCACTTGGGTGCCGCTTCGGATGCCGGTATCGCAGCTCTCAAGGAGGCCGGAGTCATTCCTGTCCTTTTGCCGGCGACGCTTTTTTCCCTGCGCAGCCAGCGTTACGCCCGCGGCCGTGAGATGATCGCCCACGGTTTACCTGTGGCGATTGCCACCGACTACAATCCCGGCAGCTGCAATTGCGATTCCCTGCTTCTAACCATGAGCCTGGCCTGCCTGCAGATGGGCTTTTCCCCGGCCGAAGCGCTCTGCGCCGCCACCATCAACGCCGCCCACGCCATCGGACTGGGAGACCAGGTTGGCTCACTCGAGGTAGGAAAATGGGCGGATTTCACGGTCTGGGACATCCCTTCGGTCAACTTCCTTCCTTTCCATTTGGGCAGCTCGCACTTGGAGCAATCCTACATCCGGGGCCGGCTCCTGACCTGGGATTGAACGATGAACGGCAGATCCGGCGAAAACGCCTACACCATCCTCGAGACGCTGCATAAATCCCACCGCTACAGCATCTACAAGGCCAAGAACTACTTCAGCGGCCAGCTGGTCACCATCAAGACCAACGTCCAGCGCCTGCGTCCGGATCAGATCCTGGTGCAGCAGATGCAATCCGAAGCCGAGACCGGCCTCCGACTCCAGCATCCCAATATCCGCCGCACGCTCAGCATTTTCAGCGACGACACCGCCATCTTCATCGTCTCGGAGTTTGTGGAAGGGGTGAGCCTGAGCAGTCTGCTGAACACGCCGAAACTGGACATCTCGCAGGAACATGCCCACTTGTGGTCGCAGCAGCTGCTGGACGCGCTCAAGCACGCCCACGCCCTCCAGATCACGCATTACAACCTTAATCCCAGCCACATTTTGATCACACCGGCGGCGGACGCCATGCTCTTCGGTTTCGGCAAGAGCCCATCTGAATGGAAGTACGCCGAGGCTGACGAAGGACCGCAGCATCCCGTGCTGTTTGCCGCGCCGGAACTCTTTCTGGGTCAGCCCGTGGACGCCCGGGCGGACATCTATTCCTGGGGCGTGCTGGCCTATTTGATGTTCTGCCGCCAACTTCCCTGGAGCGTGGACCGGCATGACAGCCCCACTTTCCAGAAGCAGAAAACCTTCCAGCGTCCGATCATCGATCCCGAACTGCTGGGCACGCGGTTGCCACGCTATCTCTTCACGATCCTGAACAAATGCCTGATGCTCGATCCCGCCAAGCGTTTTGCCGATGTCCTCCAGTTGCAGGAGGCTCTCGATTCGCAGCTGGAACTACCTTACGAGTCCTGCCTCGTCCCGGCGGCAGAGCCGGTACCGCCGACTTTGTTCCGGGACGAGATTCCGCCCGACCTGCCGGCTGAGCCCGTCATCGAGGAACTTCCGCCTCAGGAGCCGGAACCGCAGAGCGCAGAAACACCGTTGGAACGGGAATTCGAAACACCGCCACCAGCGCTTGAGCCGATGCCGGAGTCCGGGACGGAGGAACTGCTCCAACCCGATATCTTTAATCTGGAACCAGAGCCGCGGCCGGAACCCAAGCCAGGTCCACAGCCGCAGCCGACGCCCCAACCCCGGATCAGTACTCCTCCTCCCACGAGGTTTTCGAAAACCGCAGAGCCGGTGGTCGCCCCGGCCGGTACCCCGCCTCCGGTCCGCAGACACGTTACACCTCCCAAAATCAAACCTCCGGACAAAGAGGTAGACTCGCTGCGCCGTTTGTTCCGTATCCTCAAATTCGCTTCCCTGGCCATCGTCGTCTACATCCTCTTCAAGTATGTGATCATCCGGCATGAGCCGAAGTTCTCCAAATTGACCGAGACCGAGGAACTGCAATCAGCGGCAGAGGAGATCACGGTCAAAAACGAAGCTCTGCCCATGATCGCGATTCCGGGCGGCAAAGCCGTTATCGGCCACCTGGCGCCGGAAGCCGAGGAGGACGAGTTTCCGCCGCGGGAAGTGACACTGGCGCCTTTTTTGATCGGGGCGCAGGAGCTCACGCGAAAGCAATGGGCGATGGCCACGCCTGGCTATGTCGTCGCTGCCAACGAAGAAGACCTGCCGGTGGTCAACGTGACCTACTATGATGTGATCGAATACTGCAACGAGAAGAGCCGCAAGGACGGATTCACCCCCTGCTACGAGTTCATGGGCGAAAGCGTGGTCTGCGATTTCAGCGCCAACGGCTATCGCCTGCCGACTGAGGCGGAATGGGAATTCGCCGCCCGGGAAGCCAGGCGGGACCAGTTTAAGACATTCAGCGGATCGGACTCCCCCGATGAAGTGGGCTGGTACAACGGCAACAGCAACGGAAGCATCCAACCGGTGGCCTCCAAGGAGCCGAACGAACTGGGCATATACGACATGAGCGGCAACGCCGCTGAATGGGTCTGGAATTGGTATCTGCGCTATTCGCTGGCCACGGATATATCCCACACAGGCCCGGACAGCGGCACCGACAAAGTTGTCCGCGGCGGCTCCTGGAAACAGGACGCCCGCGAAATGCGCGTCACCAACCGCTCCTACGCCAAACCCCTGATCCAGCGCGATTACATCGGCTTCCGTCTCGCCCGCACCAATAAATAGCCCTCCTTACAAACTCCCCTCA
>CAYXEF010000062.1:10034-15610 GCA_964463825.1 uncultured Candidatus Cloacimonadota bacterium
AGCAGTTGCAGGCCATAGTAGTTCTGGTAGTCAGTGGATTCCAGCACATCGCCCAGCCAGGGATCGCGGATATTGGCGGCGGCGAGGATACGGGCGATGTTTTGCTCGCTGATCCGGTTCAGGTTGTAGATGTAGAGCTGGCGTTTGGAGGTATCCAGAGCCTCGAGCGAGGAATGAACGGCAGCGGCGAATTGCATCGGTTGGCAGCCGTCGCAGAGCACCTGCAGCACGCGCTTTCCGGTCCGTTGGCGGAGGCGGAGCAAGGTGCGCAGCGTGTGACTGATCTCGCCGATGACCACATATGTATCAAAGCGATCCAGGATATCGTAGGGCGCTTCACTCGGCTGCAGAGGCAAAAATGCCGCGCTGGCCAGCCGGTAGCGGGGATCGGCGGCAAACTCCGCGCCACAGCTCTGAGCCGCTTTCTGCAGGATCAGTATCTCTTCCAGGCTGATCTGCGGCGTGGCTTCGAAGCGTTTGCTCCGTGAGGCCTTGAGTTTGGCGGCGAGGAGGGAGCGCGCTTCAGGCCACTCGAGCGGACGCCATTGGCCTTGCTCCTTGATCTGCGGCACGCGCAGGCGGTCGGACGCGAACAGCGCCTGCCAGCCGAAACGGCCTTTGAAGCAAAGGTTGCGACCATTGAAGCCCGGCTCTTTGTCATCGGTGCCGATGCGCACCGGAACTCCGGATTGCGACTCGCAAACGATCTGGCAGCCGGTGCCGCAGATCCCGCAGCTTTGGGTGGTCGGCTGTTTGGCCAGGGGATTGAGTTTATAATTGCGGTTGCGCTCCACCAAAGCGCCCACGGGGCAGACGGCGATGCATTTGCCGCAGCTCTCGCAGGAAGTCTGGGTAAGCGATTCGCCGAATTCCGGCGTCACCACAGCCGCGAAACCGCGATAGATATAGCCCAGCACCGCGGGACCCTGGATCTCAGCGCAGGTGCGCACGCAGCGGCCGCAGTTGATGCATTTGTTGGCGTCGCGCAGGATGAAGGGGTGGCTGTAGTCGATGGGATGCTTGTTGATGCTACCGGGGAAGCGCACCGCGTCCACACGATACTCGGTACAATACTCACGCAGTTTGCAGGTCTCATTGACCTGGCAGCCGCATTCCAGGCAGCGTTCCGCCTCGCTTTTTGCATCCGCTTCCACAAAGCCTGTTTCCACTTCCCGGAAGCTCGAGACAGCCTCGGACAATGGTATTTCGGGCATGCTCAGGCGAGGGCTGCTCGGAAACTGATCAAACTCTGCAGTTGAGATCTCTTTGACCTTGTAGCCCTTCTTGGCATCGAAGCGGAAAGCGTCCACAACCAGCTCTTCCCCGCACATCATGCGATGCATGGCCTCAGCGGCGAGACGCCCATCGGCGATGGCCTCGATGGCGGTGGCGGCGCCGCGGCGGAAATCCCCGCCGGCAAAGACATTGCCCAGGCCGGTGTGCATGGTGGATTCGTCCACAATCGCTGTCTGCCAACGGCTGATCGGCAGTATCCTGCCATCGATCTGCTGCTCCGCGGCGGCGAAGAGCTCGGCCTCCGGCACCTGCGAAATGGCGGCGATGATGGAATCATAGGACTCGGTGAAGAATTCCCCGGTCGGCTCGGGACGGCGGCGGCCGCTGGAATCCGGATCGCCCAGCTTCATTTTCTCGATCTTCACTTCCCGCAATTTGCCCTCGATGCCGGAGTATTCCACAGGATTGCAGAGATAGTGGAAGACCACGCCCTCGTGCTCCGCGGCCTCGATCTCAAAGGGATCGGCAGGCATTTCTTCCTTGGTGCGGCGATAAATGACGCTGACCGAGCAGCCGAGGCGGATGGCGGTGCGGGCGCAGTCAATGGCGGTATTGCCGCCGCCGACGATGGCGACTTTGCGGCCCAACGGCGGTGTCTGGCCCAGAGTGTGGGCTTTGAGGAAATCCACGCCCAGGTAGCAGCCGTGCAGATCCGAGCCTTTGACAGGCATAGGCACGGCTTTCTGCGCGCCCACGGCCAGATAGACGGCGTCGTATTGACCGCAGAGCTCCTTGAGTTGCAGATCTTTGCCCAGTTGGACATTGTAGCTGATGCGCATGCCATTGCTGCAGAGCAGCTCGATCTCGCGGTCCAGAACGGCTTTGGGCAAACGATATTCCGGGATGCCGTAACGCAGCCAGCCCCCTGCTTGCGGGGCGGCTTCAAAGACGCTGACCTCATGTCCCAGATTGGAAAGATAATAGCCGCAGGTCAGGCCGGAAGGACCGGCGCCGATGATGGCGACCTTTTTGCCCGTGGGATCGGCCTTCTCCGGGATGTAGTTCCAGGCATCGCCCAGATCCTCGTCCGCGGCGAAGCGCTTCAGTTGCCGGATGGCGATGGGATCCTCGATGATCTGGCGCCGGCATTCCTTTTCGCAGAAAGCCGGGCAGACACGTCCGATGGAAAGCGGCAGCGGCAGGGTTTCCTTGATCACCTTGACGGCGTCGTGGTATTGGCCGTTGGCGATCAGCGACACGTAGCTCTGCACGTCCACGTGGTCCGGGCAGGCGATCTTGCAAGGGGCCTCGCAATCGGCGTAGTGATTGGAGATGAGCAGTTCCAGCGCCATCTTGCGCGCGGCGCGGATGTCCGGGCTGTCGGTGTTGATCTCCATACCCGGAGTAACGAGCGTGCCGCAGGAGGTGACGAAGCCGCGGCGGCCGGAGACTTCAACCGCGCAGACCCAGCAGGAGCCGTAGGGCTTGAGTTCTTCGTCGTGGCAGAGGGTGGGGATCTCGATGCCATGGCGGCGGGCCAGTTCGAGGATCGTGATGCCGGGTTCGGTCTGGACTTTGGTTCCGTTTAGAATAACTTCGATCATAAAGTGGCTCCTATGCCTTGGTGATGGCGTCGAACTTGCAGGTCTTGAAACAGGCGCCGCACTTGATGCACTTGCTCTGGTCGATCACGTGTGGCTGTTTGACAGTGCCGGAGATGCAATTGACCGGACACTTGCGGGCGCAGGCAGTGCAGCCGACACACTTGTCCGCCACGATCTCAAAGCGGAGCAGGGCGGTGCAGACTCCGGCGGGACAGCGCTTTTCCTCGATATGCGCCAGATATTCGTGCCGGAAATAGCGCAACGTGGTCAGTACGGGGTTGGGCGCGGTCTGGCCCAATCCGCAGAGCGAGCCTTTGATGATATTGGCGGCCAGTTCCTCCAGTTTCTCAATATCTTCGGGGACACCCTTGCCTTCGGTGATGCGGGTGAGGATTTCCAGCATGCGGCGGGTTCCGATGCGGCAGAAGGTGCATTTGCCGCAGGATTCGTTCTGCGTGAAATTGAGGAAGTAGCGCGCGACGTCCACCATGCAGGTACCGCTATCCATCACCACCATGCCGCCGGAACCCATGATCGCGCCGGTGGCGGTGATGCTGTCGTAATCGACGACCGTGTCCAGCAGTTCGGCTGGAATGCAGCCCCCGGAAGGTCCGCCCATTTGCACGGCCTTGAAAGGTTTCTCGGTTTTCATGCCACCGCCGACCTTGTAGATGATGTCCTTGAGAGCTATTCCCATGGGAACCTCGATCAGGCCGCTGCCGGCGATCTTGCCGGCCAGGGCGAAGACCTTGGTGCCGGGGGATTTTTCGGTGCCCATGGCGCGGAAGGCCTGGGCACCGTTGAGGATGATCCAGGAGACGTTGGCCCAGGTCTCCACGTTGTTGATATTGGTGGGTTTGCCCCAGAGTCCGGATTCGGCCGGGAAGGGCGGCCGGATGATCGGCATGCCGCGCTTGCCTTCGATCGATTGCATCAAAGCGGTCTCTTCGCCGCAGACAAAGGCTCCCGCGCCTTCCTTGATGTGCAGTTCAAAACTGAAGTCCGAGCCCAGGATGTTGGGTCCCAAATAGCGTTTCTTTTCGGCCTCGGCGATGGCCACCTTGAGGTGGGCGATGGCCAGCGGATATTCCGCCCGGCAATAGATGTAGCCTTCATCCGCGCCCATGGCATAGGCTCCGATGATCATGCCTTCGATCACCTTGTGCGGGTCGCCCTCCAGCACGCTGCGGTCCATGAACGCGCCCGGATCGCCTTCGTCGGCGTTGCAGACCACGTATTTTTTCTCGCTTTTGGCTCCTGCGGCAAAGGTCCATTTGAGGCCGGTGGAGAAGCCCGCTCCGCCCCGTCCGCGCAGTCCGGAGGCGCGGATTTCGCTGATGATGTCCGCGCCGGACATCGCCAAAGCCTTGCGCAGGGCCAGATACCCGCCGCGGGACTCGTAGTCCGCCAAAGAAAGCGGGTCGATCACCCCGCAGTTTTGCAACACGATGCGCTGCTGGTTGGCGAGCAATTCGTTGCGCGGAGCAGCGTGTTTATCCGCCAAAATGACATGTGAGGAGGGCAATTGGCCGGCTTTGTATTCCTCCACCAGAGAGCAAATCTCCTCCGGCGCCACCCGGCCCAGGGTGACCGGACCCAGTTCCAAACCCGAAACCTCCACGATCGGTTCCTCAAAACACATGCCGATACAGGCGGTGCGCTGGAGGCTGAAGGCACCCGCGTTGGCGGCCAGATACTCCGACAACCTTTTATAGACGTCCTCCGCGCCGGCGGCGATGCCGCAGCTGGCGAGACCGACTTTGACCGTGATCTGTTCCATGCGCTCCCCCTAAAACCTGAATTTGTCCAAAATGGCGGGTATGGCTTCCGGCGTCAGTTTGCCGAAGGTCTGGTCGTCCACCATGATCACCGGCGCCAGCGAGCAACAGCCCAAACAGGCGACTTCCATCAGCGTGAACTGCATGTCCTGGGTGGTGGCCTCATTGGGCGCCAGTTTGAGGTTTTCCTGCAGCGCTTCCTTGATGCTGTCGGCGTCCGAGACATGGCAGGCCGTGCCTTTGCAGACGCGGATGATGTGTTTGCCCTGCGGCTCCAGGCGGAACATCGAATAAAAGGTCACCACGCCGTAGATCTCGGCCGCGGGGACTTGCATTTTTTCGGAGATATACTTGATCACGGGACGGGACAGGTAGCCCTCGATGTTTTGGGCCTCCTGCAACAGCGGGATCAAGACTCCCTTTTTTCCTTGGTAGGCCGGCAATATGGCATCCAGCTTGCTAAAATCCTGCTCCATGCTAAAATCTCCTGGCAGTCGATTTGCTCCCGCTTCTGGCATATGATTCACATGGCGGGATTGAAAAGAGCATGTTTTACGGAGGGGGCTCTTTGTCAAATAAAAAAGTGCGCCCGGCGCCCAGCCGCTATATCTGTCAGTCCCTGCAGACCGGCGGGGTGGTGATCCCGTCTGTCTTTTATCCGAGCCATCCGCGATCCCGGGCTTCGCCTTGCCACAGAACCCCTGTTGTGCGCTGGCCATTCACCGCTCAGCCTCCTCTGACCTGACCCTGACCCACAGAGGCGGATCAGGAGAGGCTTAGCAGAGGCTGTGAGTCAAGCCTCCGGGGCCAAACAGGAGAGATAGTTCCGGCTGTGATCCCCGCTTGCGGATAGATGCTGTTTCCCGGATGATACAGGTCGTTTATTAGCTTGCCGAAGCCGATGCTGGTTCCTTGCCCGGCTCCAGTTTATGCCCTTCAATACCAAGCCTCTGTCAAT
>CAYXEF010000063.1:0-15332 GCA_964463825.1 uncultured Candidatus Cloacimonadota bacterium
CTCGCGCCGGTTACCGGCACCTACACCGTCAATCTTTACGACACCTACGGCGATGGCTGGAACGGTGGCATGCTGGATGTCTATGTGAACAATGTCCTGGTGTTGGACGGCATCACCCTGGCCACTGGCGCAGGCCCCGCCACCTTTACTTTCGCCGCCAATGCTGGCGAAGTGATCGCCACGGTTTACACACCAGGCAGCTGGGCTTATGAGAACTGGTATGAGATCCTGGATCCCGCCCTTGCCGCGATAGCCACCGATGGGCCCACTGGTTCCGGCCCCACCGGAATCGGATTTGTTTCGACTTTCGTCACTTATGAGCCGGAGTGGACCAACCCGCTCTATGACTTCACCCTCAATGCCACCACCACCTTGGTCGGGCCGTCCTGGGGCGATTGGGTGATCTACAAATACGAAGCCGACCTTCCTGCCGAAGTCGCCATGTCGGACGGCTGGATGTCTGTCCAGATCAATGCTGATGCTGGATCCGGAGTCTGGTATCTCTGGCAGGCCAGCACCACTGGCGACGGGCTGAGTTATCAGCGCACGGGTAGCGCCGGTAAAGGGAAATTCGTGCCCCTGAACAATGCCAACGGGAAGGAACCACTTGAGGATGACCTCAGCTTTGAGCTGTGGTACGACGAGCCTCAGGTCCCCGTCGAACTGAGTTCCTTCAGCGCGACCATCACGGCTGAGAACACAGTCAACCTGACCTGGGTCACCCAGACCGAGACCGGCGTCATGGGCTATTACCTCTACCGCAACAACGGGGACGACCTGGACAACTCCCTGCTGGTCAGCTCACTGATCCAGGGCACCAACAGCTCGGAATCCCATACCTACAACTTCACGGACAGCGAGATCTCCGAATCCGGCACCTACTTCTACTGGCTGCAAAACGTGGACTACAACGGCAACATGGACTTCCATGGCCCTGTTTCCGTGGTCTTCAACAGCCCGGAAAGCAACACCCCCGTGCTGCCCACCGTCACCGAACTGAAGTCGGTCTATCCCAATCCCTTCAAAGCCGGCGCCAAGATCCCCTTCAACCTCGCCAAAGCCGCCAACGTCAATGTCAAAATCTACAACTCCCGCGGCCAGCTGCTGCGGCACTTTGACCTGGCCACCAAAGCCCCCGGTTCCTATCAGGTCAACTGGGACGGCAAGGACGCCCTGGGCCGCGATTGCGGCAACGGCGTGTATTACTTCGTGATGCAGGCTGATGAAGCCACCTACAGCTGCAAAGCGATCATGATGAAATAGTACCCAGTCTTAAAATCATAACCTGGCCCGGCCGGCTTGGCCGGGCTTTTTTTTGTAGCAAGGCCCCGGTTATCATTGCGGACTCACTGCGGACTCACTGCGGACTTTGTCCGTAATGAGTCCGCAGTGAGTCCGCAATGATAGCCGGGGCCAGACCGGATTGCCGTCACCCAAAACTGAATATGTGGATGCCGGGCCAAGGACAAAATCATAAACAGCGGAATGGGCCCGGGGAGAAAAGAGTTGACAGATTCGCGCTCTTCGATTGAGAAAATACCAGCCTGATAAACACGCCGAGGTTGTTATGAACAGATCGCTTATACCCAAACTGGCCGCGCTGCTTGCGGCCGCCTGTTTGTTTTCCGCCCTTGAGGCCACCCAGCCCTTCTGGAGCCTGGAGCCCAGCACGCGGGAAATCGCGCGCGCCGATTCGTTCACCGGCTTCGTGATCTCCAAATATGTGATCGATCTGGCCATCAACGACCAGAGCCACTTCATCCAGGGCAGCGTGACGGCGCACGTCTTCGCCCAGCAGCACCTCACGGGCATCGACTACGAGCTGGAAGGGGATTCGCTGACGGTGAACGGTGTGCTGGTGAACGGCGTGGCGAGCGCTTTCACGCATGAGGACGGAATCATCCACATCCCGCTTTCCGTTAACGTGGGAACTTTCACCACCACGGTCAACTATTCCGGCGTGCCCAGCCGCTCTCCCGCGCCCTACAACATCGGCCTGATCTTCACGCCCAGTTTCATCTACACGCTTTCCAATCCGGACGCCGGGCGCTATTGGTGGCCCAGTTACGACCATCCCTGGAAAAAAGCCTGGGTGGATTGGCACATCACGGTGCGCGACGATTGGCTGGCAGCGGCCAACGGCGTCCGGACCGGCATCACGGACAATGGCGACGGCACCCGCACCCACCACTGGTCCTGCTACACCAACGTAGCGACCTATGTGATGGGCTTTGCTGCGGGGCCCTACACGGAGTTTTTGCAGCAGGCGGGAACCCTGCCCATCCAGAACTTCGTCACACCCGGCCAACTGGCCAACGCGCAGGTGGATTTTGCCAACGTGCCGGCCATGATCGCCTATTTCAACGACATCTTCGGCCCTTATCCCCACCAGAAATACGGGCACATGGTGGTCCCCATGACCACTTACGCCGCGATGGAACACACCACCATGACCACTTACGGCGCCGCCTACCTCACCGGTAACCAAAACTACGAATCCATCGTGGCGCACGAGCTGGCGCACCAGTGGTATGGCAACTTCGTGACGCCGATCACGATGCGCGAGGTGTGGCTGAAAGAGAGTTTCGCCACCTATTCGGAATTCCTCTGGGAAGCGCATCACGCGGGCTGGCAGGCCGGCTGCGACTACCTGCGCGACAACATCCAGCAATACTATATCAGCTGGGAAAACAACAACGGCCCACACACCATCTTCGATCCCGAATACAACATGATGTTCGCTCCGCCGACCTATGAAAAGAGCGCCTCTGTGCTGCACATGCTGCGCCTGAAGCTGGGCAACGCGGCTTTTTTCCAATTCATCCAGTCGATTTTGACCGCCTTTCCCGGCGGCAATATCAACACGGCGGAGTTCGTCGCTCTGGCCGAGGCCGCCAGCGGACAGGATCTGACGCAGTTTTTTCAGCAATGGATCTACTCGCCCGGCATCCCCAACGCCAATCTGACCATCATGTACAATGGGTCAGACCAGGCCAAGGTCGTGGCCGCCAGCAGCAGTCCCACCGCCACGCTCTTTGATCTGGAAATTCCTCTGCGGATTCCGGGCTCGGCGGTCGCGGATTCCGTGGTTGTGCGCGCCACGCCGCAAGGCTGGACCAACTATTTCGCCATCGGGCCCGCCGATGATATCGCCGGCATCCAGATTGATCCCAACCATTGGGTGCTGGCGCGCCAGATCACGCAAAACACGTTGCAGCTGGCCAGTTGCCTGGCCTACGACAGCGCGGTGGACCTGGCCTGGTTCGCCTTCGGCGCGGGATTTCCGCTTTCCGGCTATCATGTCTGGAGGCGGGAATTGCCTGGCTCGCAATTCGTTCGGGTCACCGCGGCCCCCGTGGCCGGACTGGCCTATACTGATACGGGAGTGACGAACGGCGCGAGCTATGAATACTATGTCGTGGCCGTGGATAGCGAGGGCTTCCAGTCCCTGCCCTCGAACAGGATGACGGCGCAGCCGATCGACTTTCCCTTCGACCTCGGTTTTTTGCTGGTGGACGAGACCCGGCACGGCAACGGGGCCAACATTTCGCCCACGGACGCGCAGGTCGACACCTTTTACGACGCGGTCCTGCAGGGCTTTAACTACACGGTTTGGGATGTGGATGTGCAGGGCGCGCTGTCCCTGCCGCAATTGAGCCACTATCCGCTGCTGCTCTGGCACGGCGACGATTTCACGGACATGCAGCTGATCGACAACCTCAGCCTGCTGGGCTCTTACGTGCTGAGCGGTGGCAAACTCCTGATCTCGGGCTGGAAATATCCCAGCCAGTTCGACGCCGGCTTTCTGGCCCGTTTCCTTCCGGGGGTCACGCCGGTGCTGGTCAACGGGGCGGTGCTGGTTTCGGCGCAATCGGATGTGTATCCGGATCTGCATCCCGATCCCGCCAAACTGGTCGCGCCCTGGAACGGCATGCTGCCCTACTCCTATGTCTTTACCGGAGCCGCGGACGCGCTCTACACTGCGGAGATCTTCAATGCCGGTACGCAAAACGGCGAGCCGCTGGCGCTCCGGGCGCAGGCGGCCGGGACCATGGTCCTGCTGGGCTTTCCGCTTTATTTCATGCTGCAGGACGAGGTACGGGACTTTTTGCTGCAACTCCTGCCGGAGCTCTGGCCGCCGGTTGCCAATTCCGATCCTCTGGCGCCGGAGCTGGCTGCCAGCCTGAGTTGCCGGCCCAATCCATTTTTCGGGCAAACGCTGGTGACTTTCACCCTCCGACGGGGCGGGGACCCAGTGACCCTGAATATCTACAACCTGCGCGGGCAGAAAGTGCGGGCTTGGGATCTGGGGCCTTTGGACAAAGGCGAACAGCAGGCGCTTTGGGACGGACGGGACGACCGGGGCCAGCAGGTGGCGGCAGGAATCTACATACTTGAGCTGCGTACCTCCAACTGGCGGCGCAGCCTCAAGACCCTGCGGTTGCCGCGAGAATAGGGCTTTACGAAAAACCGCGCCTGAATTTCTTGGTACGTATGCCGGCAGGTAATATGTCCGGCTGAGTTTTCAGCACATCCAGGCAAAGGCAAGGAATCCAATGGCAGCAAAAGAAATCGTCAAACTGCGCCAAAAACGCGACGCCGCCATGCTGGGCGGGGGCGCCAAACGCGTCCAGGAACAGCACGACAAGGGCAAACTGACCGCCCGGGAACGCATCGACCAGCTGGTCGATGCGGACAGCTTTGAGGAATTCGACCTCTTCGTTACACACCGCTGCAGCAATTTCGGCATGGAGGAACAGGTCTATGCCGGAGACGGCGTCGTCACCGGCAGCGCCACCATCAATGGGCGGTTGGTCTATATCTTCGCCCAGGATTTCACAGTTTTCGGCGGCTCGCTCTCCAAGACCTACGCGGAAAAGATCTGCAAGGTGATGGATATGGCGCTCAAAAACGGCTGCCCGGTGATCGGGCTCAACGACAGCGGCGGCGCGCGCATCCAGGAAGGCGTGGACGCCCTGGCCGGCTACGCGGAGATCTTCTGGCGCAATGTCATGTCCAGCGGGGTCATCCCCCAGATCTCCGCCATCCTGGGACCCTGCGCCGGCGGAGCGGTCTATTCTCCCGCGATCACGGACTTTATCCTGATGGAAAAACACAACAGCTATATGTTCGTGACGGGGCCCAAAGTGGTGAAAACCGTGCTCAACGAAACCGTGAGCACCGAAGATCTCGGCGGCGCGGGCATCCATGCCAGCAAGAGCGGCGTGGCGCATTTCATCACCAACAGCGAGTCCGAAACTCTGCTCCTGATCAAAAAACTGCTTTCCTACCTGCCATCCAACAACATGGACGACCCGCCCTATTTTCCCACGCATGACCCCATCGACCGCAATTGCGCGGCCCTGGACGAGATCATTCCGGAAAATCCCAACAAGCCCTACGACATGCTGGACGTGATCCACGAGATCATGGACGACAACGAGTTTCTGCCTGTGATGCTGAATTACGCGCCCAACATCGTGGTCGGCTTTGGCCGCCTCAACGGCTTTCCCATGGGCATCGTGGCCAACCAGCCCAAGATCCTGGCCGGCGTGCTGGATATCGACGCCTCGCTCAAAGCCGCGCGCTTTGTGCGCTTCTGCGACGCCTTCAACATCCCGCTCATCGTACTGGAGGACGTTCCCGGCTTTTTGCCCGGCACCAATCAGGAACACAACGGCATCATCCGCAACGGCGCCAAATTGCTCTACGCCTTCGCCGAAGCCACCGTACCCAAGGTCACCGTCATTCTGCGCAAGGCCTACGGCGGCGCTTATTGCGTGATGAACAGCCGCCACATGCGGGCCGATCTCGTCTATGCCTGGCCCAGCGCGGAGATTGCGGTCATGGGTCCCAAAGGCGCCGTGGAAGTGATCTTCCGCAAGGAAGCCCAGTCATCGGGCGATCCCAAGCAAACCCTGCTGATGCGCGAGGAAGAATACCGGGACAAGTTCTCCAATCCCTACGCGGCGGCCGAACGCGGCTATATCGATGACATCATCGAACCATCGCGCACCCGCTTCCGCCTCATCCGCGCCTTGGAAATGCTGGCCACCAAAAAAGACAGCATCCCGCCGCGCAAGCACGGCAACATCCCGCTTTAGGAACGGCCATGGGCGTCAAGATCAGCCTCATTCTGCTTCTGCTGCTGGCCTGCGGGCTCGTTTGGGCACAGCCGGAGGATCTGGCCAAAACCAGCCTGGAGGATCTGCAATCGCAGCTGCAGGCGATGTCCGACAGCCTGCTGCAATATCGCGAGCGCGAGATCATCAGCGAGTTCGGTTTCCGCGATACCGACCGCCTGCAGGACGTGGCGTCCAAACTCGAGATCGTCCAACTCCGCGAGTGGAAAAACTACCTGGGCATCGAACCCGATAACCCGGCTTTGGACAAAATGAGCCTGCGTAAGCTGGGCATTTCGCCCTATCGCGCGCTTTTGGCGCAGCAATTCAGCATCTACGGCTTCACCGAACTCAGCACCCTGAGCGACCTGGCGCGCCAGAAGCACTTGCCGGTCAAGAAACTGCGCGAGTTCGCCGGCCTCTCCAGCCTGGACAAACGCTACGACGAGTATTCCCTGCAGGCACTGGGCCGGGCTCCCGAGCAGTTTGTGGCCTTCGCAGAGGATTTCAACGCCAACCGTATCCGCTACGGCCTCTCCATCACGGGCATGGGATTGCTGATTGTCTTTTCCGCATTGGCGCTTACTGCGCTCATCATCGGCCAGCTGAAGCGCCTCAATCCTAAGCCCCGGCCGGTCCAAGCGGCTCTCACGCTCGATGCCAGAGGCAAAGTGTTGCATCACGCACCCGACCTGAACAGTGACCTGATCGCCGCCCTGATCACAACTCTGCACCTGCATACAAGTTCCATCGAGGAACGGCGCCGCCTGCTGCTCACCTTCCACCGCGCCAGGACCAATCTCTGGCGCGGCAGCGGAGTGCTCAACTTCCCCAACCGCGACAACCCCCGCACCCGGAGATAAGCCATGAAAACCTATAAACTGATCATCGGCGGACAGCGCTATGAAGCGCGCGTCCTGGAATATTCGCCCTCCCACGCCAAGATCAACATCAACGGCACGGACTACCTCATCCAGATCGAGGACGACACCCAAACCCAGGTGCCTGTGCTGCCGCCGCAGGAACAGGCCGTTCCGCTTGCACCCGCCTTCTCCAGCGGTTTTTCGCCCGACACGGGAGAATTGCGCGCGCCCTTGCCCGGCGTTATTGCCTCCCTGAAAGTGAAGGAAGGAGACGCGGTCAAAAAAGGCCAGACCATCCTGGTGCTGGAGGCGATGAAAATGGAATCCGAGATCGCCGCCCCGGTGGACTGCGTGATCGGCAAGATCCACGTCAATGAGCGCGCTCCAGTGCAGGAAGGTGACCTGCTGATCACCCTGGAGGGCGTCGAGATCAAAGACCGGCCCGCTCCCAAGCCCACCCGCCAGCCCACGCCGCAGGCCACGGTGGCGGCTCCTGCCGCAGACCGCGTCATCCGCGCTCCCCTGCCCGGCGTGATCATCGAGGTCAAGGTCAAGCCCGGCGACACGGTGAACAAAGACCAACCACTGCTGACCCTGGAGGCGATGAAAATGGAATCCGAGATCCACAGCACACTCGGCGGCCGCGTGCGGCGCGTCCATGTCCAGAAGGGCGACACCGTGCAGGAAGGCGATCCGCTGGTGGAACTGGAGGCCTGACGTGCAGGAGTTGTTCCAGATCCTGAACACCACCGGCTTAGTCAGCCTCAGCTGGGGAAACCTGCTGATGATCGTGGCCGGCGGCGTCTTTATATATCTGGCCATCGTCAAAGGTTTCGAACCTTTGCTGCTGGTGCCAATCGGCTTCGGCATCATCGTGGGCAACATCCCCGGCATGCTGCAACAGGGCCTCGGAGTGGTGAGCGAAGGCAGCGTGCTCAGTCTCCTCTACTTTGGCGTCAACAAGGGTATCTATCCCGCCCTGATCTTTTTGGGCATCGGCGCCATGACGGACTTTTCCACCCTGATCGCCAATCCCAAACTCTTTCTTTTGGGCGCTGCCGCTCAAGTGGGTATCTTCGGCACCTTCATCGGCGCGCTGCTCCTGGGTTTTGACATCCTGGAAGCCGCCTCCATCGGCATCATCGGCGGCGCGGACGGCCCCACCTCGATCTTTCTGGCCTCCAAACTCGCACCCCATCTGATCGGCCCCATCGCCCTGGCGGCTTATTCCTACATGGCGTTGGTACCGGTGATCCAGCCCCCCATCATGCGGCTGCTCACCACCCCCAAAGAGCGCCTGATCCGCATGAAACCGCCCCGCCAGGTCTCCAAGCTGGAGCGTATCGTCTTTCCCATCCTCGCTTTTCTGGTCACTTCGGTCATCGCGCCCGGAGGCGTGGTGCTATTAGCCATGCTATTTTTGGGCAATCTGCTGCGCGAGTGCGGCGTCACCGAGCGTCTGGCCCTCACGGCCCGCACTGCCCTGATCGACATCGTGACCGTGCTGGTGGGCTTTACAGTCGGCGCCAAAACCACCGCCGACGTTTTCCTCACTCCGCAATCCCTGGGTATTTTTTTCCTCGGCGCTTTCGCTTTTGCCGTGGCCACAGCCATGGGCGTGCTTTTTGCCAAATTGATGAACCTCTTCGTCAAGGACAAGATCAATCCCCTGATCGGCAACGCCGGAGTCTCCGCGGTCCCGGCCAGCGCGCGCGTTTCCCAGATGATGGGCCAGCGCTACGACCGCACCAACTACCTGCTGATGCACGCCATGGCGCCAAATGTGGCGGGAGTTGTCGGCTCGGCCGTCGCCGCCGGCGTGCTGTTGGGCATTTTGGGCAGCTGATCCCTTCAGCCCGGAGAATTCTCCTTCTCGTTCCCCGGTCAGACCGAGATAAAACTTGACCCAGGGCGAAAATGAATTAGAATATACTTATCTTCCATTTTGAGGAGATGAGGATCATGAACAGAAAGAACTGCGTGACTCTTGCCCTGTTGTTTTGCGCTCTGGCCCTGCTATCCGGCCAAAGCGGAAAACCCGGGAACGGGACTGGCAGCATGGACTCTCCCAAGTTTCCAACCAACTGGTCTGTCACCATCGAACCCCTGCCCCTGCTGACCAGTTACTATGACTACTTCCTGGCCAGCTACAATGACATTCCGCTCTGCGTCTTGCCACAAAGCGCCGGTGGCGGCTACTTCGCCACCTGGCACGGCAAACGCAGTCCCGTTTCCAACCGACGCGTGTTTTACGCCTATCTGGACGAGATCGGAAATGTCATCAACACTATGGAGATCGCCGATCTGGACACTAATGAGGGTTATCCTGCCCTGGCTCAGGATCCTGTCTCCGGCAAGCCTTTCTACGCCTGGAACGGTAACGGCGACGCGGATCAGGAGCTGGAAATCCGGCTGACCTCGGATCAGTTCATTGCCGGAATCCCGGGCCTGTTCAACCCCATCATCAATGTGATCGACAATCCCATCACCATCACCGCTCCCAACGGCACCATCACCACGGACAACGTATTCATCTGGCCCAGCCTCGCCATCGGACCCTCTCCCATCACTGGCAAGCGCCGCATCTATGTGCTGGCCCGTAATTCGACCATGCACAACGGTTCGCTGAGCGCCAACCCCTACATCGCCTGGGCCGATTTTGACGCCACGGATATAGCGAACGGCCTTATCCCGGCCTGGAACTTCACCAGCATCGGCCAATTGGACGATTGGAACGTGACTGCCGGATCGCCCCGCCTGAGTTGCGCCCTCGCTGCAGATGGGACCGGAAACCTCTATTACGCCGGCTACCACTACGACACCGACCTCACCCAGCCCGATTTGGATGTCTGGGTCTGCGACAACTTCGGAACGGGCACCTGGACCCACATCAGTTTCAACAGCAATCTCCCCACCTGGAATCCGCCTGCGACGCCAACCGGAACGGCAGGCTACTTCACCAACGACCAGAATGTCCCCTACACGAACAACCAGCTTTTCTGGCGGATATGCAATTCCGGACATCTGAACACCGCGCTGGACAACCAGGGCAGGCTGCACATCATCGGGCTCTGGGGATTGTACAACAGCGACGGAGCCTATTATCCCAACCTGCAGTTCGTCAAAGACGCAGTTTGGGATCCCGCCCTGACCCAGTTCCAGATCAAGGACGTCTTTCCCCAGGCAGATCCCGGCGACGGAGTCAACACCTGCTTTCAACCCTGGGATTTGGAAGAGCCCTGGGGCGTGGTTGACAGCTGGGGTGGCAACGCGACCGCAGGCTGGTATCCTGACATGCTGCTGGACTGGCCTTTCCCGCACTGGGACGAAACCGCGCACCAAGATATCATGATGTTCGCCTACAACAATATCAAAGTCACCCGGGCCAACTCCCAAGGTCAGATGGCGGCGGTGTGGGTCGATTCCTGGCGGGCCCGCCAATGGCATGGCACCCAGGATCCCGAGTACGCGGCCTTCGCGAACACCCCGGAGATCTACATCGCCTATTCCCCCAACAGCGGCTTCAACTGGAGCGAGCCGATCATCCTGAATAACGTGGACACCGACGAACTGGCCGGGATCAAGCCGATATGGGTCTATCCCGCCGACCAGATCATCTACACCGGCATGCAGAACGATGGGCCGGTGGGCAAGCTGGGCCTGCTTTTCTACGATGATTACACATGGGGCTCCAACTCCCTGAGCCCGCCCTATCATCCCACTCCGGACGGCGGCCGCGTGATGTTCATGGAATTGCAGATCGGCGGCGGCACTGCCAGCGAGGATCCCGGCCTGATCCCCGCGCAAGAGCTCTGCCTGCGCAGCTGGCCCAACCCCTTCAATCCCTCCACCAGCCTGAGTTTTGAGCTGCCAACTCCCGCGCGGGCCAAGCTTTGCCTCTACGACCTCCGCGGCCGCTGGATCCGCACCCTGCTGGACGAAGAACTGACCGCGGGAGCCCATATAGCGCAGTGGGACGGCACCGATGCCAGCGGCAGAACGCTGCCCAGCGGCATGTATTTTTGCCGCCTGCAGGCCGGAGACATGACCGCGACACATAAGCTGCTATTGCTCAAATAAGTGTCCCGCCAGGGATGAGATCTCAAGCCCGGGATTTCTCATGCCGCGGCATGGCCTTGCCCACTTGTCGCCATTGGACCGCGCTGAAGCCGGACTGGTAAGCTTCGAACCAACTTCATGGCCAGTTCCCGCCTAAGGGGCGGGAAGTCGGTAGTATATAGAAGCGAAGTGGACTGGCCGGGCTTCGGGACGAAGCATGCGGTTCATTGATGTGGTCAAACCCGATTATCGCAGAAACCAATCCGGTCCTTGTCCTCCGGGCTCCGCTAACTGACCTGTGTATCGCCTGTCTGCCGCCTCTGCCCTTCAGCGCCGGCTCACAGGAGGCTGCCAGGATACTAACTGGGGGCCGGCAGGGCAACAGCGCCTGGGCCGCTTAACAATCAAAGCAGTTATGCCCCGTCTATCACTGTCAAACAGGTTTTTGCTTATTGTCCGGCAACCTGGTGGGCGCAGGCCATCCGAAACGCGCTCCCGCCAGACCGGATAAATGTCCTCCGGTGCCTGGCAGGAGTAATACCAGGTAGAACCAGCCTCATTCGATAAGTGTGATGACGCGGTAGAACTTCCTCGGAGCGCCGGTATCGCCGCTGTAACTGGTCCCTGTAACGGTGGTGACGGTGCTGAAAGTTCCATCGGGATCGTCCGCGGCTTCCACACGGTAGCCGGTGGCGCCGGGCACCGGGGTCCAACTCAGCGCAACCGAACCATCGCCGACGACCAGTACGGGCAACTCGGGTGCCTGGGCGTTCATCTCGTCAGCGCCGATATCGGGTGTCAGCGGATCCCGCGTTCCACCGTCAAAATCGACGTTGCAGCCAGGGATAACCAGTCCGCTGTTGGCCGCTAAGGTGACCGCGGTGAATGGGATATGCAAATTCGAGGAACTGACGAAGGGCACATCCTCGGTGTAAGAATTCTGGTCGCGGTTTATTAACGCGGCTTTATAGGCGGCCAGGGTCTGGTAATAATTGTTGCCTATGCGCGTGATCAGGTGCTGCGCGTCCGGAGTGCCGCTGTAGTAGATGTTTTTGTCGGTGTTGGCGCCAATCCTGTCAGCTTCGGAAACGTACATGGCGTAGGCGTAGCCGCTGCTGCCGGGGGTGGATTCGTTGACCAGGATGTTGTTGCGCAGGTCCACAGGCGCATAGATCCTCAGGCAGGTGGAGGCGAAACCGGGATTCAATCCCGCGGCGTCCAGATAGATGCTGTTGTAGTGGACATTGTGCAGAGTGCCGCCTGCCAGGTAAATGCCGATCACTGACAGATAGTTGGTGGGGGCGTAGAGCCGGCTGATCATGTTGTTGTGGATGGCCTTATTGCCGCTGGTGTGGGCGTAGATGCCATAAACCATGGATTGCGGACCGCTCACGCCGAGATCCTGCAAGGCATTGCGGGCGATCTCCACTGTCCCGGCAGCGTGGATGCCGTACAATTCAAAACCGTAGTTGGTATAATAGTACAGGTTGCTCAGTTCGTTGGCGCTGATCAGGGTCTCGCCTGTATTGGAAGCGGAGATGCCGTAGAAATTAAAATAGTTGTAGCGGTGTTCGTTTGAGCCGACCATGACATTTTGCAGCTGGTTCCCGCTGATCACGGAGTAGGAGCCGGCAGGAGCGGACTGTTGATGGATCAGATAAAGCTGGCCGCTGCTGGCGCCCAGGATGTTGGGGATTTGGAGATCGTGGATCTCGTTGTTGGTTATGTTCCCTGCGCCGTTGAGGGTGATTGCTTTGAAGAACGGTGAGGAGACTGCAACATCGTAGGTATTATCAAAGATGCGGTTGTCGTCGATGGTGGTTTGTCCGGTGGTATTGTTCACCAGCACCCCGTAAAAAGCGCCTCCGGGCACGGTGCAGTGGGAGACTTCGTTGTGGCTGATATTGACTGTTCCCGCAGGGGAGGAGGAGATGCCAATGAAGCTGTTGCTGTTGGCGGAAGCCGTCATGGGCGCGGTGCAGTAACTGATGGTGTTGTAGGTGATGTTTACGGTGTTGGTGGTGCAGGTCAGGGTCGAGTTGCGCGCGATTCCGGTTTGTCCGTGATAGGTGTCGGCGCTGCTGAGCCGGATATAATTCATGGAGATCAGGCAATCGTCTTCATCCCCGTCTTCCACATAGATGCCGCGGATGGCGAAAGGATAGTCCTGGCCTGCGTAGAAATTGCTGTAGATGTCGTTGTTGTAGATGGTCAGATCTCTCTGTTGGCGGGCCAGGATCCCGGTGGAAGGTTTATAACTGTCGGGGTAGTTGGAGCTGCATCCGCCGAAGTTGGTGATGAAGTTGCCAGTGATGACATTCTCAGTGTCCTGAAATCCGGAATTCCCGTTCAGGGCTATGCCAAAGTTGGCATTGCTCACATTATTGCCCCAGATCTGATTGTAAGAATGCGACTCGCTGAAGGTATCGTTGATAAACATAACATTCGTGGCATAATAGGGAGTAATGCCACCGAATGTGGCAATGCCCACTGAGCCTTCCTCTCTTGTAGATATTTGGCCGATACCGGATAAAGCGGCTCGGCTGAGCGAAAAGTTGCAGTTGCTGATCGTGTTGTGATGGCAACCCCTGCTATTGTCGTCGGTCCAGCCGTGGAAGAGCCCGATGCCATACTCCATGGTGGCAGGTGATGTGTCGTAGAGATCAATGAATTGGAAGCCGGTGATGGTCACCCAGTCGCTGCCGGCAAGGGCGATGAAACCGTCCATGGGTAAGGTCCAGGGAGTGGCTGTGCCTTGGTAGGAATATATCACGCTGTTGTTGCCCTGCAGGATAACTGGATTGGAGTAGGCACCGGATGCGGTAATCACGATAGGCGCCGTCAGCGTTTGGTTCGCCAGGACGTTGAAGGTCACGCCTCCTGGCCCTACGCCGCGGAAATTGAGGGTATCCACGGCTTGTGCCAGTGAAGCGAAGTAGCCGGGAATGTTCCAGCTGCCGTAAAGCGGTTGAGGATCGGCATGGACCGCTGAAATCGTCAGCAGCGCGGCCAGGAAGATGAAAAACAGGGATTTGGACATGTTAGACTCCTCTTTTGCAAGGGATGGTCGTGTGGTGGCCCGTCTGGCTCAGCTGTACCAAAGAACAAGGGCTGAAACTGGAGGGGCACTGATATCCGATAGTTGTGGGTGTGGTCGTGTCTGAGACATAAGATCGGCCGTAGTTTGGGGGCGCTCCGAATCCGCGCGCTTTGCCGGCGTTGCCGTTCACATTCGAACCGCAAAGCTGGCGAAAATGCCTGGAAACGTTTGCCTGGTCAGTGCGCATCAAGGGCTCGCTGGCGGATTTGTCCACCGGGTGGAGGAAAATCCGGTTGACATAAAGCACCAAGAAAACCATTTCAATTCTCGTCAAGAGATTTTTGACTTTTTGTGCCCCCCTCTTTTTGCTTGCCTGCCACCTCTCAATCCCGGATCGGAAGGTATGGGGGACCAATCGGGTAAAGCACCAGAGACTATCTTAGTAAGGTTCTGCGCTCTGCCTGGCATGGCAAGACAAAGTGCAGGAACCCAAGCTCACACAGATTGATTCATGCCACCAACCGAATGGTAAATGCAGGGATCGGATTTAATCAGCCGGAGGTGGTGTTTCTCCTTCCTTTCGTTTGCAGTGCGCCAGGAAGAACAATGCCGCGCAAATCAGCAGGGGCAGGACAAAAGCGAGGAAATCAGTCCAGAAGTACTTTCTGATATAGACCGCGAGCAGGATCGTGAGGATCAGTGACAGTGCGCCAAACACCGCCCCCGCGATCAGGGGCCGCTTCCAGGTCAGGATCAGCGCCAGCAAGACCACCAACACCGGGATGTTGTGGATTAAAAAGCCCAACAGCTGCTGCCCGAGCGGCGCTTTAACCTCAAACACATCAATGGAGAACATGCCGGCAAACAAACAGACCAGAATGATCAGGACACGCGGGATCCAGATATACCAGGGATACTTCATCATCGTCTCCTTATAGCAATCAATAATCAAAATATAAGCGAATATGGTTGAATGACAACGATAAAAGTATCCTGACTTGGAATGGCATTCTGGTTCCAGGTCGTTGTGGCGGCAGAGAAGCGGAGCGTCCAGTCGTTGCGCGGAAAGACGAGGCCCTCTCGGAAACCGGGTAAGTTGGGAATAAGCGGCCAGAATCGACATGGTCAGAATCAGGGTTGCGAACTTGGTCAGAACCCTGAAAACGGCAGATTTGGGGTGGCTTTGTCCCGGCTATCATTGCGGACTCACTGCGGACTTACTGCGGACTTTGTCCGTAATGAGTCCGC
>CAYXEF010000064.1:0-15191 GCA_964463825.1 uncultured Candidatus Cloacimonadota bacterium
TGCTCCTCTCCCGCTCCCGTTATCATTGCGGACTCACTGCGGACTCACTGCGGACGTTGTCCGTAATGAGTCCGCAGTGAGTCCGCAATGAAAGCAGGAGCCAAGTCCGGAACCAGGAACGGACCATAGCCTTATCTTACTGCCATTCCTTTCATTATGCTTGCGTGCCGGGGTCCTGGGGCTCAGGGGAAGTTGATTTGTATGTTTTTGACCTCGGGGTATTTGGTCAGATGCTCGCGGATTTCTTCGGCGATGTTATCCCGCCACTCGTCGAAACTCATGATGTTGAGGTCGATGGTCACCTCTCCCTCGCTGAAGCCGACGTACTTGACCATCTTAAGCGAGATAATATCTTCTCCGACTTGGGGATAGATGATCTTCTTGAGTTCTTCCAGGATGGTCTCTTTGCCGAAGTTTGGCACTTCCTTGAGGCCGTGGGAGATCTCGTAGTTGGAGATGGCGCTTTGCAGGGTGTCGGCCGCCAGGACGGAACAGTGCGCTTTTACGGGCGGCAGGCCGTCTAAAGCCTCCATGGCCTCTTTCCAGGTGATCTTTTTGGCTTCGTCAAGGGTCCTGCCTTTGGCAAGGTCGGTGATAATCGAGGCGGTGGCGATGTTTGAGGCGCAACCGTAGGACAGGAAGCTGATGTCTTCGATGGTCTTGTTATCCGGGTCGACCTTGAGGTAGACCGTCACCTGGTCGCCGCAGGCGGGGCTGCCTTCGGTGGCGCTGGCGTCGGGATTTTCCATTTTACCCACATTGTGGGGGTGCATGAAGTGGTCCAGGACCTTTTGTGAGTATTGCATCTATTTCTCCGCTTTTTGTTTAGCCAGATAGAGCGGACTGTGTTCACGCAGCCTGGCAGTGATCTCCGCCAGCCTGTCCACCGTGAAATCGAGATCCGCGCGGGTGTTGTAACGTGAGAGCGTAAACTTTATCGAGCCATGGGATTGGACATGGTTTTTGCCCATGGCCATCAGGACATAGTTGGGTTTGAGGCCCTGCGAGGCGCAGGCGGAGCCGGTGGCGACCGTAATCCCTTGCAGGTCAAGCATCATGGTGATGGCTTCGCCTTCGATGTAGTCGATGGAGATGTTGATATTGTGGGCGGCGCGGCGCTCTCCGCGGGGACCGTTCAGTTCGATATAAGGGATGCGTTCTTCCAACCGCGCCAGCAGGTGGTCCGAGAGCTCGCGCAGTTTGTGTTTAGTGGCATCGAGGTCGGCAAAGGTCATTTCCGCGGCTTTGGCGAAGCCGGCGATCAGGGCCAGGCTCAATCCGCCAGTCTGCAAGGGATCGATCCGGTTGACGCCATGTATGATCTGCGCCAGTCTGGTCCCCTGCTTCACATAGAGCGCGCCGATGCCCTGCGGGCCATGGATCTTGTGCGCCGAAACGCTGAGAGTATCCACGCCCAAGTCTCCGACGTCCAAGGGCATTTTTCCGTAGGCCTGGCCGGCGTCCGCGTGAAACCAGACCTTGTGTCCGGCCTGTTCCAGCACGCGCCGGTAGTCCTGCAGTGGTTGGATGGTGCCCACCACATGGTTCACGATCGTGGTCATGAAGAGGACGGTGTCATTGCGCAAAGCGGCTTGCAGCTTGTCCGCGCTGACGAAGCCCTCATGATCGGGCTCGAGGTAGCTGACCTCGAAACCCTGACTTTCGAAGTAAGCGGCGTTAGTGAGCAGATCCGGATAGTCCACGACCGAGACGATCAAGTGCTTGCCCTGCTTCGCGTTGGCGCCTATCAGACCTTTGATGGCGATGTTGTTGGCGAGGGTGCCGCCGGATGTGAAATGCAGCTCGGCCGGCTGGGCGCCAAGCGTGGCTGCAATGTGGGCGCGCCAATCCGCCACAGCCGCGTTCGTAGCCTCCCCGGTGCTGATAAAGGAACCCGGAAACCAAAACTGCTCGCCGAAAAAAGGCCGCATCGCCTCGATCACTTCCGGCGCGGCGGGCGAGGTCACGCAGTTGTCCAGATAGATTCTTTTTGCGCTCATTTGGCCTCCTGAGCCCGGAGGCGTCTGATCTTGCTCAGGGTATAGCTTTGGTAGAGCCGCTTCTGCTTGTCCGCCACCTCGTTGAAGAGGGCTTTGAGCCCGCAGGCGCTGCCCAGGCAAAAATTGCCTTCCATGACGCAGGAAAGCACCGGAGTCTCGTCCTCCACAGCCACCAGCACATCGTAGAGGTTGATCCTGCTGGCCGGACGGGCCAAAGTGTAGCCGCCGCGGGAACCTGCGCTACTGCGGATCAGATCGGCTTTCTTGAGTGCGCTGAGCAAATGCTCGATGTATTTTTTGGGCAAGAGCTGGCGTTCGCTGATCGCTTGCGCGGAGACGCTTTTTTCCTTCGCGTCCGCAATCTCGAGCAAGGCGCGCAGGGCATATTCGGTGCGGGTGTTGACTGCCATATCGGTTTCCTTGTCTGGTTCTGTAATATATAGTAATTTACTATGCTTTGGGGGCAAGCGGGATTTGTGCGCGTGACACCGCTATTGACAGAAAAGCCCGTTTTCCCAGAGTAATCCCAGGTGTGAGATGATAGAAGTAACCAAGCTTTGCTGCTCCTACGGCGCGCAGCCGGTGTTGCGGGACCTGGATCTAAGCCTGCCCGAAGGCGCTTTCAGCGTCCTGGTGGGTCCCAACGGCGCCGGCAAATCGACCCTGGTTTACGCGCTGCTGGGTTTTCTGACGCCCATATCCGGCGAGATCAGCCTGTTGGGCAAACCGCTCTCTCAATACAAACGCGCAGAATTGGCCCGTCTGATCGCCTTCGTCCCGCAGGAGAGCGTGTTTCAGTTCGACTACAGCGTGCGGGACATCGTGCTCATGGGCCGCTATCCCTATCTGGGGCTGATGCAGAGCTGGCTGCCCGAAGATTTCGCGGCTGTGGGCCGGGTGTTGGAGCAACTGCAGTTGTCTCAGCTGGCGCGGCGATTTTACTCACAACTCAGCGGCGGGGAGAAGCAGCAGGTGCTGCTGGCACGCGCTCTGGCGCAGGAAACGCGTTATATCTTTCTGGATGAAACGCTCTCGCAGCTGGACATCCACCACCAGATCGAGATCATGCGCATTTTGGGCGATATCAGCGCCCAGAGCGGCAAGGGCATCCTGCTCATCTCCCACAACCTCAATCTGGGTGCCAATTTCGCCGACCGCATGGTCTTTCTGGCCCAGGGCCGCGTGCTCGGCAGCGGTCCGCCCGAACAGCTGATGCGGCCGGATTTGTTACAACAACTCTTTGGTCTGCAACTGGATACCATGCTCAATCCGGCTAGCGGCAAACCCAATCTGCTCTATCCCGGCAAACGATGATGCGCTCCCTGCTCCTGTTGGCCCTGCTATCTGTATTCAGCGCCGGATTGGCCGCCACCACCACCCGCTGGTGCCGGATTCTGGATACCTCAGGCCAGCCCATCGCCGGAGCGCTGATCACCGATGGATTGCAGCAGGTTTTTTCCGCGGACGATGGCTCCTTCTACTTTTACACAGCGGCGGATTCGCTCACGGTACAAAGGCTGGGCTACAAGCCGCGGCGCGTGGCTTTCCGCGATTTGGACCGCCCTGTCGTACTACAGGCCGAGGTTGTCCTACTGCCCCGGATCGTGGTCACCGCCAGCGCCTGGGACTTTGTCTCCACCCCGCCCGACCGCATAGTGCTGCCCGTGGATCCCGACCGCCATTACTACTCCGCCGGAGACATGCTTTCCGCCGCTGCCGCTGCGCATAGCAACGATGTACGCCTCCAGGGCGAAATCCAAAACATCTCTCTGCTGGGCAACCTTGCCCGACATAGCCTGATCCTGCTGGACGGAGTGCCGCTTAATCCGGACGGCGGCAGCTGCGACCTCTCTTTCCTCGATCCTGCCAACATCGGCAGCATCGAACTGATCCAGAACAACGCCTCGGTCTATGGCGGCGGTTCCGCCATCGGCGGTGTGGTCAGGATCACTTCCCGCAAGCGTTTCCAGCGCAGCGGGGAACAGGTTTCCCTGAACACCGAGATTGGCTCCTTCGGCTATGGCCGCGTCGCACTTGGCATTGACTTCGGCCGCCCGCAGTGGCAGTTCCGGTGCAACTTCAGCAAGATTGACACAGACAATGACTTCCGTTTCCGGTATCCGGACTGGTGGGCCGCCGACAGCAGCGCCGTGCGGGAAAACAACGCCAAACGCCAGAACTCACTCTCCGCCAGCGGCAGCTGGCACCACGGGCAGCTGGACCTGACACTGCAAAGCGATTACAGTTCCTTCACGCGTCAATTGCCGGGCACGATCAATTTTGCAGAGGTCTATCGCCTGGCCTATCTCGAAGGCTGGGCCAACCGCAACCATTTGACTCTGGATCTGCCTCTGGGTAACTGGCAACACTCCTGGCTGGCCTGGCTCAAACTCGACAACACACTCTACGACAACACGCGGGCGCCTTTACCGGTCTTTGTCTCCAGAAACCGCCAAAAGATGTCAGGGTTCGGCCTGCGCGGCAATCTGGGAAGGGAGTTCACACTTTCCTCCACGTTGCGTCTCAACGGGGGAATCTATACCGAGGCGGGATCGAGCCGCTTTCGCAATCTGGATCTCCTGAATCCGGCGCAGAACCTCGACCATCGTGCGCCCTTTGCCAATGCCGGCCTGCGTTCCGGGCTGGAGATGGATTTTGGTCTGTGGACCGCCAACACCGCCGCGGCCGTGCGCTATGACCACAACGATGACAATGACAACCTCAGCTGGCGACTGGAAGGCAGCCTGCGGCATTTCGGTTATATGGAGACGACCTTGGGCGCCACGCTGGGAACCTCTTTCGCGTTGCCGTCACCTTATGACATGTGGTGGCGCGGCGATTCCCAGACCATTGGCAATCCGGATCTGAAGAGCGAACTCTCCCGCGGCTGGCAAATCTGGCTGGCCAATGCCCTTGGCCCCTTCCGACTTAAAGCCGGCATCCACCACAATGAGATCGAAAACCTCATCCAATGGCGCCAGGTGCAGATGTTCGGTATCGTCTGGAAGCCCCTCAACATCGGCCGGGCGCGTATCCGGAACCTGGAGCTGGAGGCCTCCGCGCAGCCCTGGCCCTGGCTTATGCTTTCCACCACCGCCCTGCTCACCGACGCCAAAGATCTCAGCAGCCTCCCCGCGCAGGACGCCCCCACGCTGATGTACACGCCAGATCTGAGCTATGCCGCGGAACTCAAACTGACCTGGCGGAGCCTGAACCTTTGGACCCGTTACAACTATACAGGCAAGCAATGGAGCACCCCGGACAATCTCGCGGATCCTCTCCAGGCCTATGACCTGCTGGAAGCCGGACTATCCTGGACCATGGCAGGGCCAGGGTGGACACTGATGCCGCAACTCAGCATCCGCAATATCCTCAACAAACGCTACGAGATCTACGCCTACGTGCCCCAACCCGGAATCTCCTTCTACGGCGGCCTGAGCCTGAGTTTGAATCCCTGATACCACCTCTCGGCTGACTTTCTCCAAATCCTGGCAAAAAAAAAGACGGGACCGCGTGATCCCGTCTTTCTTTATTGAAACACTTTATTTGACGACGATTATCCTCTTGGTGGCGCGGATCTCCGGACCGCTGATCCGGGCAAAATAGAGCCCCGCGGAGACCTTGCGTCCGTGGTTGTCGTTACCGTCCCAGACGATGCTCTGATTGCCGGTCAGGATCTGGCCTTCGACCAAGCTGCGCACGACCTGTCCCTTGATGTTGTAGATCCTCACGCTGGCGGGGCTGGCGAACTTGGCTTCAAAGGTCAGTGTTGTGCCTTGCGGCGTGGGATTGGGACTGGCTTTGACTTCAACCGGAGCATTGACGATGCTGAAAGCAGCGTCGCTGATATCAGCGCCGAAGCCGTTGATACGGCGGATCATGACCTTGTAATTGTCGCCGGCTGGCAGGTTAAGCGGTATCGTCCAGCTGAAACTGCCGGTGTTGGGCGCGTTCATCGCGATCGGGAACCGGTTGTGGGGATGGCGGTCGAAACAGCGGACGAGGAAGATGCCGACATTGCCGCTGTAATCCGAGGCTGTCCAGGTGATGTCCTGGGTGCTGCCTGTGGCCCATTGCTCGCCGCCGTTGGGTGCTGTAACGACGATCTGGACGGTGTCGATTACGGCCGGGGTGATGGTGAAGGTGGCGTCGCTTTCATCGGCCACGACCACGCCGCTGTTGGCCATTAGAGAGATCCGCACTTTATACGCATCCAGAGGCATCTGATACGGCGGGATATGCCAGTTGAAGTTCCCGGCCGTGGCGGGCACATTGTGTGCGATCATTTGCACCGGCGTCATTTGCGGCCCGCCCATCAATTGCAGCATCACCTGCCCGGCGGTGCCATCGAAGGTCCAGGTAATGGCCTGCGTCGTCCCGGCCTGCCAGATTTCCCCGCCATTGGGGGCAGTGAGGGTCAGGCTGAGCGGGGGAGGCGGTGTGCCGCCTGTGATGGTGAAAGGCGTGTCGCTGACGTCCGAAACATAGCAGTTGGGATTCATCTGGGAGAAGATGCGCACGCGGTAATAGGATCCGGGCAGAACGGTCGCGGGAATTGTCCAGGCAAAGGTCTCGTCGGTAACCGGGACATTCTGCGCGATCAGGTTGTTGTTGGGGTGGGTGGCGGGTCCGAGCAGCATCAGAGTTACGTTGCCGGTGACGTTTTCGTAAGTCCAGGTGATGTCGTAAGTGGAGCCGGAAGTCCATTGTTCACCGCCGTTGGGAGCGGTCAAAGTGAGCACAGGAACGGGCGGCGGCGGCGGAACATCTCCTGTGATGGTGAAATAGCCATCGCTGACATCGGTGATATAGAATCCCGCATTGGCGCTCACAGAGATGCGCACCTTGTAATGGTCGCCGGGCAAAACGGTCGCGGGAATGGTCCAGGCATAGGTTCCAACGGATACGGGAATATCCTGCGCGATCAGGTTGTTGGCGGGATTGGTGGCGGGACCGAGTAGCATCAGGGTGACATTGCCGGTCACGTTTTCGAAAGTCCAGGTGATGTCGTAGCTGGAGCCGGAGTCCCAGATCTCGCCGCCGTTGGGAGCGGTCAGAGTGAGAGTCGGAACCGGCGGCGGTGGCGGAGGCGTACCGCCCTGGATTAGGAAGGGCGCGTCGCTCAGGTCGCCAAAATACACAGTCAGCAGAGTGACCCAGACGATGTGGATCTTGTACAGGCCGGGAGCCACGGTGGCGGGAATGGTCCAGGAGTATTGCCCGGAGGCGATAGGCGTGGCTTCAGTGATCAGCTGCTGCTGGCTGGCTGTGGGGCCAACCAGGCTGATGCGGACATCGCCTTCCAGGTTTTGGAAGGTCCAGGTGATGTCATAAGTGGAACCGGCGTCCCAGGTTTCACCGCCGTTGGGTGAAACGACCGTAATCGCCGGTTGGGGCGGGGGCGTAGTGCCGCCCTGGATCGTGAACGGCGCGTCGCTCAGGTCGTAGAGCATCATGCCGTTGGGGTTGATAAGAGAAATGCGCACGCGGTAGTTGGTGCCGGGCGGGATGGTGGCCGGAATCGTCCAGCTGTAGGTCTGGTCTGTGACCGGTACCGCCTGAGCGATCAGGATGGTGTGGGATCCGGGTCCGTTGGCGCCAATGAGCATGATGCTCAGGTTGCCGGCCAGGTTGGCCTGGACCCAGGTAATATCATAAGTCGAACCGGTTGTCCAGACTTCTCCCCCATTGGGAGCAGTGAGGGTGAGAGGCGAGTTTTGCGCCGGCAGCAGGCTGAACAGCGCCAGCAGCGTCAGGACGAAGAAGAGAGTGCGTTTCATATTGCTTTACCTCGCTTAAAAATCAGTTCCAAACGTAATGTCAAAATGACAGGAACCTTGTTACTTGTCAAGTATTTTATCAGGTAGCTCCGAGGTGCCCGCGACAACAAGCCCGACCAGGATAAAGAAACGGGCACAGCCCAATCCCGCCGCTTCAGACCTCGACCAGATTCCTGGCGTACTCATGCTCATCGCGGGGCAGGATATCGCACTCCAGACCCAGGCCCCGCAGCCAGCCGGCAAGCGCATCCAGGACTGGATACTCGGTGTAGAAATGCCCGGCGTCGATCACGGGAATGCGGGATTCCAGCATGTGGTGATAGCCGATATCGCCGCTGATCAGCAACTCCGCGGCAGCTGACGCGGCTTTGAGGACGGATGCTCCGGCCCCGCCGCAGACAGCGACGCGCTCAATCCTGGCAGCCAGATCGCGGCCCGCTGTCCAGAGCCGGGGACGCGGACAGGACAGGCGTTCCGAGACCAGATCCCGGATTTCCTTCAGGCTGAAAGATTTCTCAAACTTGCCCACCAAACCCAGGCCATAAGCGGGATTGGGATTGGCGACCGGGAAATGATAGAGCAACGGGGTTTCGTAGGGATGGCTGGCCCGGATGGCCGCCAGAACCGCCGGCAGCACGGCTTCGTCGACCATGAGTTCCAATTCTTCCTCATCCTGCGCGGTGCGGCCGGAAACGCCGGGATTCTCCACCCAGGGCCGCGCTCCGGGCAGAGGCCGGAAGGTACCGGTGACCGGATGCCGCGCGGAACAATGGACATAGTTACCGACCCTGCCGCCGCCCGCCGCGAAAGCCGCCTCCATCACTTTTTCTGTGTGATCCAGCGGCACCGTTAGGGATAAATGTTGCCATTTACCTCCGTATTCCGCGCTCAGAAGGCCGGTTACTTCCAGACCCAGAGCAGCGGCCAGAGCGTGATTTACGCCCCCCGGCGCCACATCCAGATTCGTATGCAGGCTGACCACGGCGATGCGGTTTTCGGCCAGGCGCAGGAGGAGCGGATCGGTGAAGCGTGACAGCGGCCGGAAAATCACCGGATGGTGCGAAAGAATCAATTGCGCCTGGTGGCGGATCGCCCGCTCGACCGCGTTGGGCGTCACATCCAGGCTGACCAGTATCCGGCTGATCTCGCTCTCCGGCGAGCCCAGCAGCAAACCCACATTGTCCCAATCCAACGCCAGTGAGAGCGGCGCGAAAGTTTCGATCTGCCCCAGCAAGTCTGAGATCCGCATGATCACCTCCTCAGGGGTAAGTAAAACAACAAGTAAAACGAGGTTCCGGCCCGGGCGCGTTCCCGGGCCGAAACCTCAAGCGTGTCGGGATCAGGGCCCTGCCCCGGTCGCTCCGGCTTCAGTCCTTCGCGTAGCCGCTTTTAACGGCTTCGTACTCAGCTTCGTTCACGGGCACAAGTTCATACTTGTCCGTGGCTGAGTTCAGTTTTGCCAGATAGTATCCCGGCTCCAGCTGCGTGCTGGTGAGCGCGGGATCGATCAGCGGCGTTCCTTCGACCAGATAGGAGGTCTTGAAAAAGATCCCCGGAATGCCGATGTTTTTGGAGTAGAGCACTCCGTCCACAAGGGCGACGGCGCCGTTGACGCTTTCCAGGGCTTTGTCGATGGCCTCTTTGATGTTCGGGGTGCCGGTCGGAATGATGAAGATCATGTAAGCAGCATCCTCACCAGTGATCCGTTCCGCGCCCCGGCGGAAAGTCTGGCCTTTGGCATATTCGAAGTTCTTCGTGGAAATCACGGTGAAATCCACAAGCCGGGTGGCGCATCCGGTGAACAGCAGGGCTGCGATCACCAACGCCGCAAACAGCAGTTTTCTCATACAAACCTCCTTGTCGACTTATGTATTTGCTTCCGGTGGAAGCAGTTCCATATCGGACTCGCGGACCGGCGCCGAAAATTCCCCGGCCGCAGCAGCAAACCCTTCACACCCGAACACAGAACGCTTGAGCTGGGCTTGTCAAAGCCATGGGTGCAGACGATCCGACAGCGGTGAGGCTGTCAAGTTTTTTCGCATGCTCCAAGCCGGCATGCAGGCCAGACTGGGATTCCCAGCTGCTTACCAGGGCATTCGGCCCCCACCTGTCTCCGGCGATCATTGCGGACTCACTGCGGACTCACTGCGGACTTTGTCCGTAATGAGTCCGCAGTGAGTCCGCAATGATAGCCGGGGCGATGCCGCCTGAAAACAAGAAAGCGTTTATGCCGCAATGAATCTGCGTCAGACTCTGAAGCATCATCGCTCTTAATGGTATTATCGAGGTGTCAGGGAGTGACTTCCACCACTTTAAGCTTGCTGCCGGTGAGTTCCGGGATCAGCAGATAGACCTCCCCCTGGTGCTGCCAGACATAGAAATCCGCCGGACCCGAGAGCCCGGAAACGACGCGTTCCGGCTCGGAATTCAGATCCTTGAGCCGGTAGATGGAACTGGTCTGCCAGCTGGAGTAATAGATATTGCCGAAATCGTCCCGGCCCAGGCCGTCCAAACTGCCGTGGGACTTGGCTTTCAGGGTGGTGATCACGCCCCCGGGCAGGGAGATCGCCTGCAAGGGCGAATTGGGGCGCAGGGAAACCACCAGCAGGCGGTCCAGTTTGGCGTCGTACCAGATTCCGTTGGGAGCCTGGATGCCTTTGTGCGCGAACACGGCGACCCGGTTTTTGACCGGATCGTACTCGAAGATCTTGTCCTCCTGGTTGTCCGTGATGTAGACCCTGCCGCGGCCATCGGCCGTCACATCGTTAAGGAAGGACGAGCCAGGCACCTGAACGGTCTTGGTCAGCGTCATGCTGTCCAGGTCGAAGACCAGCAAACCCACATCCGAAGCGGCGTAGAGCTTGCGCCCGTTTACGAAAAGGCCGCGCACCTTGCCTTTGTTTTGGGCGAGATAGCTGTAGTTTTTCAGGTCTGTGGTCTTGACGATGCTGCCATCGCCGGTGTTGCTGACGAAGAAGAAGCCGCTGCCGGGATCGAAGGCGACGCTTTCCGGGCGGTTGAGTCCCTGGGCCAGGCTGGCAGTAAGCAACAAGGCCAGAGCGGAGCTCACAATCAAGCGTTTCATGTGGCACTCTCCTGTTTGACGTATCTGTATACAGGATAATCTCTTTGCCGGTTGTCCGCAAACCATGGAACGCCGTCTCCGAAGCCGGCCAACAGCTGACTATATCTGGCAAAGCGAAGCCGCTGCCTGCCGCGCAAGCAGCTGTCACTAAAAATCTTGACACGATAGCGCCCGGAAAAAACTTGGCTTTCTCGAATAAAAAGATTTAGGAGAAACGATGAAAACCCTGACTCCGAGCCCCGGTGACATCCAGCGCGCCTGGTATGTCGTCGACGCCACGGATCTGCCTTTGGGACGCTTGTCGACGCGGGTGGCCTCCATCCTCTGCGGCAAAAACAAGCCCTATTACGTGCGCAACATCGACACCGGCGACTACGTCGTCGTGATCAACGCCGAAAAGGTGCGCGTGACGGGGCTCAAGAGCCTGCAGAAGATCTACAAGACCTTCAGCGGCTATCCCAGCGGACTGAAGGAAATCCCGTATCAGAAGATGCTGGAAAAGCATCCCACCCGGATCATCGAACACGCCGTGCGCGGCATGATGCCCAAAACCGTCCTCGGCGACGCGATGTTCAAGAAACTCAAGGTCTATGCCGGCAGCGAGCATCCCCACGCGGCGCAGAAGCCGGTCGAACTCAGCCTCAAGGAGAAATGAGCATGCAAACTTACGATGCAGTAGGCAGAAGGAAAAACGCCGTCGCCCGCGTGCGCATCACGCCCGGCACCGGAAAACGCCTCATCAACAAGGTGCAGATGAAGAAATACCTGCAGCGCGAAACGCTGGAAATGATCGTTGAACAGCCCCTGCAGGAGCTGGGCATGAGCGACAGCATCGACGTCTACGTCAATGTTTCCGGCGGCGGATTGAGCGGCCAGGCCGGCGCGATCCGGCACGGCATCTCCCGCGCGCTTCTGGAGTATGACGAGACCCTGCGCCCCCGGCTCAAGGCCCGCGGCTTCCTCACCCGCGATCCCCGCATGGTGGAACGCAAAAAGAGCGGCCGTCCCAAAGCCAGAAAGAGATTCCAATTCTCGAAGCGTTAAACGCGGATGCCGGGGAAGGCCAGCCCTTCCCCTTGTGCTGCGATGAAACATCAACCCCCAAGACCCAAAACCACGCACCGGGAGTTGCAAGGCGGTGGGGAGTACGCTCCTCTGAATTGCGCAGATCCCGTTGCGGCAGAATAACCGTAACGACTTAAGGAGAAAACAATGTCCGTAGTTTCCATGAAACAACTGCTCGAAGCGGGAGTCCATTTCGGGCATCAGACTTTCAAGTGGAATCCCAAGATGAAGAAATACATCTTCATCAAGCGCAACGGGATCCACATCATTGACCTGAAACAGACCGTGGACGCGATCAATGAAGCCTACCAGTTTTTGAAGGAAGTAGCCAACCGCCAGGAATACATCCTCTTCGTGGGCACCAAAAAGCAAGCCCAGGCCGCCATCCGCGAAGCCGCCGCCAAATCCGGCGTCTTCTACGTCAACCAGCGCTGGTACGGCGGCATGCTCACCAATATGGCCACCATCCGCCAAAGCATCGAAAAGATGAAGTATTACGAGAGCATCGTGGCGGACGGCACCATCAGCAATTACACCAAGCTCGAACAACAGAAGATGAAGCGCGCGCATGACAAGATCGAGTTCTCCCTCGGCGGCATCCGGGACATGGATGCGGTTCCGGGCTGCATCTTCGTCGTGGATACGGGCCACGAGGAGATCGCCGTGCACGAGGCGCGCATTTTGGGAGTTCCGATCATCGCCATGGTGGACACCAACTGCGATCCCGATCTCGTGGACTATGTGATCCCTTCCAATGACGACGCCACCCGCGCCATCCAACTGATCTCCGACATCATGGCCAACGCCGTGGTCGAAGGTAAAAACATCGCCAGCGAAGGCGCCGACACCGGCAGGAAGGAAGCGGAGGAACCCGTGGAATTCACACCCGACATGCTGGGCGCGGACGCCATCCCGGTGAAGGAAGAGGACTTGGTGGAAGTGGTCCAGGAGAGGGCCAAACACCACAAATCCGAGCCGGTATCAGACGAAACCCCCGGCGAGGACGCTTAAAGACAGCCCGGCAGCCGGCGCCACAGCCGCTGCCACACACAATACGAACCAAGGAGTTTACAATGATAGAAGTAACCGCAAGCATGGTTAAAGAATTACGCGAGAGGACCGGCGTCGGCATGCTGGAGTGCCGAAACGCCCTGAAGGAGACCAACGGCGACATGGACGCCGCCGTCAAATACCTGCGCGAGCGCGGTATCTCCAAAGCCGAGGGCAAGGCCCTGCGCGAGACCAAGGAAGGGCTCATCTTTTCCTACATCCACTTTAACGGGCGCCTCGGCGTGATGCTGGAACTCAATTGCGAGAGCGATTTCGTCGCCCGCACCGAGCAATTCCGCAAACTGGCCGAGGAGATAGCACTCCAGATCGCGGCCACCAATCCGCTGGCCCTGACTGCCGAACAGATCGATCCCGCCATCATCGAGCGTGAGAAAGAGATCGCCCGCAACAAGGCCATCAACGACGGCAAAAAGCCCGAACTGGTGGACCGGATCGTCGAAGGCAGCATCAAAAAGTACTGCTCCGAGCATTCCCTGCTGGAACAGGAACTGGCCAACGAACCCGGTCGCACCGTGAAGGATCTCCTCACCGAAGCGATCGCCAAAACCGGCGAAAACATCCAGATCGCCCGCTTTGTGCGTTACGCCCTGGGCGGAGATTAAAGCTGACGCCCCCAGTGGCGCCGGGTTTGGGAAAGTCCCTATGAACTACCAGCCTGAAAAGATCCACAGCATCCTGCTCAAACTCAGCGGCGAAATCCTGGCCGGCAAGCGCGGCCAGGGTTTCGACGACACCGTGATCGACGGCCTCACCGATGAGATAATCGCCGCCAAGCGCCTCGGCTACAGCATCGCCATCGTCCTGGGAGGAGGCAATTTCTTCCGCGGCGGCAGCTGGAAAAACCAGGCCCTGGACCGCGTCACCCTGGACCACATCGGGATGCTGGCCACGGTGCAAAACGCCCTCTACCTGGCTGAGATCCTCAACGCCAAAAACTACCCGGCGGAGGTCTTCTCCAGCCTGGACATGCAGAAAGTCGCGCTGTCTTACACCCCGCGCCTGGCGCGCCTGGCCCTGGCGGAAGGTAAGATCTGCCTGCTCTCCGGCGGCACCGGCAATCCCTATTTCACCACCGATACCGCCGCCGTCCTGCGCGCAGTGGAACTCAAACTGGACATCGTGTTCAAAGGCACCAATGTGGACGGCCTCTACAGCGCCGATCCCAAAAAGGATCCCGATGCAAAACTAATCGGGCAGGCCACCTTCGGCGAATGCCTGCAACAAAAACTCGGCGTGATGGATATGACCGCGTTTTCACTGGCCCAGGAGAACGCCATGCCGATCAAGGTCTTCAACGTGACCCGTCCCGGCGCGCTCTGCCAGGCGATCTCCCAAACCGGCCACGGCACCTACATCCATCCCTGAGCCCGGCCAAGATCGAGATAAATATGGAAGAACTGAAAAACCAGACCAAAGATAAGATGTTCAAGTCCTTCGAAGCCTTGCTGCATCAATATTCCAAGATCCGCACCGGCCGCGCCAGCGCGTCCGTGCTGGACGATGTCCGCATCAACTACTACGGACAACCCACACCGGTGAAACAGCTGTGCAACATCTCCATCCCGGAGCCCCGTACCATCGTTGTCCAACCTTGGGACAAAACCACTCTGGGCGAGATCGAAAAGGCGATCCTGGCCGCCAATCTGGGCATCACCCCGGAAAACGACGGCAACGTCATCCGCCTGCCCTTTCAGCCTCTGACCGAGGAAAAGCGGCGTGAGATCGTCAAAAGCCTGAAAAAACTTGCCGAGGAGACCCGCGTCGCCATCCGCAACATTCGCCGCGACGCCAACGAACAGGCAAAAAAGATGGAAAAAGACTCCCAGATCAGCGAGGACGAGCAGAAAAAACTGCTCAAGGAGATCCAGGACCTTACCGATGAATGGATCAAGAAAACCGACGAGGTGGAGAAAAGCAAGGAAAAGGAAATCCTGGAAGTATAAACCGCCTTAATTGGACCATTAATCAAGTAGCCCGGCCCAATGATACAGCCGGGCTGTTTGTTTATCAGCTTGTTCAATCCAGTAGCAAGACAACCAACCCAAATCACCCATCATTCTATTCTTTACTATCTCTTAACTGACTGATCCGCTTGTAATTACCTGCATCGCTCTGGTTCTGGGGTCTTAATCACTTCTTAATCAAGCCTTAATCAAGTCTTAATTATTAACGCTTGATTAAGGCTTGATT
>CAYXEF010000065.1:0-15134 GCA_964463825.1 uncultured Candidatus Cloacimonadota bacterium
GCATCCCTCTTGTCCTCTTTCCATCCGCCCGGGAAATCCCTCCGGATATCACCGGACCGGGCAGGGTCTGTTCCTGGTTCCAGGCGTAGGCGTTGCCGGCCACGTCAAGGAACGGCAGGCGTTCCAGCACGGCGCTGGTACGGGCGAAGGTTTCCACAACGCCCTTCTGCAGGGGATTCTGAATCAGTTTCGAGGCTTCAACAAGGGTAAGCATGGCTTACTCTCCTTATTTGCTGGTTGTGTAGCCCATGGCCATCATCTGCCTGGGGTTCATACCGGACATATCCGCCGGGGCCTTCGCGCCGGGCCGCTTGCTGTCCGGGTTCGTGACGCCGGCCGGGCTGCCGAAGATGCCCTTGGCCATGGCGGCGCGGACCCATTTGATCCTGGCAGCCGGCGGGAGGTCGGCCGGGATCAAGTCGCGCATGTCCTCGGGGACTTCCTCCACGATGGAAGATGCGATTTCCTCAAGCGCCGCCTCGGCGGCCTTCTTTTGGCCTACCACTTCATCGAAGCGGCCTTTCGGGATCATGTGGCCTTGGGGCTGCTGTTTCGGTTCGGTGTTGTTCTGGTCCGGGGCCTGGGCCGGTGCGCCGCTGTCGGGGGCGCTGCCGTTCTGATCGTCGCTCATGCTGATCCTTCCGCCTGTATCGCCGGCGCTGCGCTAAATTTGCTGCGCCGTGGCGGCGCGGTTCTCTTCTGCGATTTCGAGCAACCGGGCCATGGCGTCGTCTTTGCTCAAGTCGGGATTCAACTTTTGCAGGATGTCCACCTTGGACATGCAACCCAGGGCAACCAGGGAATCCCAGACGGCAACCTGCTTGTCCTGCGAAAGCGACGGCTGCACGTCGTAGAAGTCCACGGTCAAGGTGGCGCTGTCGCTGATCTTGCGGCCAGGGTTGTGGGCGTTCCAGGTGATGCGGATAAGGTCGAAAAGCCGGGCTTCATAACGACGGTACAGTTCCAGGTCATCCTGGCGCATCTCTTCCAGTTCGCGGTTGCCCGCGATTACGGCAACGCCGCTTTGGTCGGAAACGTCGGCCTGCAGGGACCCGGCCGGAAGCCCATTCGAGACGGCCGCTTGCTTGAGGATGAAGTCGAGGGCTGCCAGTGTGTCCGTGATCGGTGCGGTGGGCTGCGCATAGCCCATCGCCCCGCCGTCTGCCGGGAGGTTGAAAAACGTCCCCGGATCAACTTGGCCGATCTCGCCCTTCATGCCCTTGACCCACCCGACGCCAAAGCCTTGCAGGCGAAGGACGTACAAAAGGTCCGTCAGCTTTTCGTTGAACGCATCCTGCAAGCTCACCAAGTCGTCGCCGGTCGGCGTCCAGAAGGTGGTGGTGGGAAGCGTATTCCAGACGAAAACGTAGGGAATCACGCCGTAGGGGTTCGGCGTCTCTTCCAGGACTTGGCCGCGATAATCCAGGCGCTTGAACGTCTCGGGCGTCCACAGGCTATAAGTGACCTGATCGTCCCGGCCGTCCTCGGGGTAGAACGTGACCAGAATCGCCTGGACGTCCTCCGGGCTGTCGCCGGTCTGGACGTCGAGCAAGTCAGGCGTCACCACGTCAAGGTCCATGGCCCCGTTGCGCCAGACCGGACGCATGGCCACCATGCCAAGCAACTTGGCGTAGCGGTTCGCCAGCTTCATCCGGGCACCAAGGCTGCTTCCCCGCTCGATGTCCGCGAAGGTGGCCGCGTCCTGCTCGGTGCCGTCGATGGTCCGCCGGGCGTCCTGGACGTACACCATGGCCAATTGATTCACGACTTTGCGGGTCAGGTTGATGAAGGCCGGGGTGAAGGCTTCCGGCTTGGAGAAGTGCTGGCGCAAGAGGTCTTCCACGTAGTCCGTCTGAAAGCCGTGGTAGAAGTCCAGCTTTTTGGCGGCCGTCCGCTTCCTGATCCTATTGGCGTCGGCAATCGCCGCTCGGTAGGCACCTTGGACAAGGTTTTCTGCCTGGGAAAAAATCATGTATTTCACCACCTTATAATGGTACCGTACCAAAATACCGTACCATAGCACGGCGCTATAGTACGGCACCTTTTTATAGTATGCAAGTACGCAACCATAGGACTATACCGCCCTGTACGCCTTCACGCCTGCCACGTTGACCATGGCCGCAAAGAATTGTGGAAGGGTCAAGTCTGACTCTACCCTGGCCGCCCTATGCTTCATCCACATGGCCTCACAACGCTTGTGGGCCTCGCACGTCTGGCTGCACGGCAGGATCAAGTCGCCCGTGCGCAGGTAACAGGATTGCGCGTGACGGCTGCGGCTGTCGCAAACGATGTCCGGCAGTTCATAGACGGCAAGCTCCTGCGCACGTAGCGCATGGATGGCCCACGCAAGGGAATAAATGCGGTCATCGTGGTACTTGTCGCTGCCAAACTTCGGCTTGTCGCCTCGTAGCTCATAAAGGAAAGTCTCCATCTCGCCGGCCAGGGCTTCCAGGCCGATGCTGAAATGAAGCCTGTTTTCCTTCACGATGCGGTAAAGCTCCATGAAGGCTGGCACCTGCGCCGTGGATGTCGCGTGGATCACTTCGCAGGGGATTTGCTGCTCTGCCGCCCACAAGAAAAGGTCTTGGGCGTTGTAGGCTTCAAAGACCACGTTAGACAGGGTGTAACGCTGGTTGTCCCGGCTGATTTCCTTTTTGATGCTGTGCGCAAGGCTGCCAAGGATTGCCTTCTGGTTCAAAACCCAGAAGTGCGCTTCCAGGTCGTCCGGGTCTGCCACCTTCGCAACCGTCGTCCAGATAGTCGCGTCCCCGTGGATGCTGCCGAAGTATGCACGATCCAGCCCGGCACCCGTGACGAAGCGGCGGCCCTGTGTGATCTTGTCGAGGTCCTCCACAGGAAGGGGACAAGGGACTTGCTCCTGGCAAGCCTTGATGTCCGCCAGGGCAAAAAGGTTTGTCGAGGATTCCACCCGCTGGTTGAGGTGTTGCGTTGACCAGATGGCCGGCAAAAGCTGTTTGTGCCGGCTGCGAAGCCACGCCTTATCAATCCACGGCGGGGACTTGGCCAAGGCGTCGTCCAGGTCCGCATAGCTGACGCGCTTCACAAAGACCGTGGGGTCTTCGCCAGACGCCTGCAGCTTCTCCAGGTTGTGCAATGGCCCGCCGGGACCGTCAACCGTGCTATCCACCAGAAGCCAGCTTCCTTCCGTATCGCCCAAGCTGGACGCAAGCACCTGCATGGCTTCGTCACTGATAGCCGCGTGGATTTCGCTTACCCACCCGATGGTAATTTTCTGCCCGTACAGGCCAGCCACGTTGCAGCTAACGGCCTGGATTTTGTTCTGCAGCTTGGGGTGACGGATGTCGAATTGCCGCACGTTCTCCCGGCCTACTTGCGCCAATATGAACGGCGTATTGAGTATGATGCTCTTTACCTGTGAATAGCCCACAGAAAGGGTCTGGCGCTCGCTGTTCGCCATGCAGACAATGTTTTCGCCCGGCCCGTGGAGCGTGAAGCGCCAGACAACCAAAAGCGCCATAAGCGTGGTCTTGGAATGGCGACGCGGGAAGCTAAAGGCGATGGTCTGATAGCGCCATTTGCCGTCTATCTGTTCCAAGGCTTCGCGGATAGCCTCTTCCTGGAAGTCGGCCGGCACGAAGATGGCGAAGCCGCCCTTCCTGGCCGGGATGCGGGGCTGGACGTCTTTGATCCAGGCAAGGAAGCCTTCCGCGCCGTTGCGCCAGCTGCGCACTTGATCGGCGGTGAATTGCATTATTCCCCCATCGGATTTTTTGCGCATGGTTTACAGGGAAGCAAAACCCAATCTTCCCTTTTAACTTCATGTGCGTTCATTATGTCGCAAAAGATTGGAGCAAACTTCTTATGGAAAGGTCTATCATTCCACTTTGCTGTATTTTCACTGTCCGTCGCGTATATGTAATAATAATCCTTTTCCACTGCCGGGAAGATAGCCAAAAGCCTGCCGTGTTTTTCTGCAGCCATCTTAAATCCAGGCTTCGGGATAATCCAATGGTCAGGCTCCGGCTTAATGTCCATTAAAGACAACTGGCCGACGATCTTTGCGCGCTTCATATGTTAGCCCTCCCGGCTTAGTTCGCAGCCTGCATAGGCTGGTTTTCAAATTCAACCATATCGCCATCCATAGCGGCACGTAACGCAAGCAATGTTGACGCCATCTTGTAGTCGATAAAGAAAGTGCAAAAGGCTTCCCGCGTTTGATTGTCGCTGATCGTGTCAATAAGATTGGCGAAAGAATCAAGACGATCAACCATGTTACAACCATGGATGCCCGTAAGCATTAAGGCGTCGTCCGCGTTGCCGTTGAAACCAAAGTCTACTTGCGAGAACTTGCGCATGGTCATGCCCTCCCGGCTTCTCTCGATTAAAGGTTGTCAGCTGCCACGGCAGCGAGGAAAGAGCATTGCCGCAAGACGCCCGCTGCTGCCCGGCAGACGCCTGCGGTTTCGATCCTGTCCACAGGAGAGAGGCGGCCACCCTTGGCTAGCCGCTTGGCCAGCACGTCCAGGGAGACGGTCAGCTTCGGCAACACGTCCGCCAGCACAACCAGGTCGTCCCGGATGTCCTCGGTGGTCAGGTCGTCGGCGTTCATCCCTCCACCTCCTGCTGGCCTTCCTCCAAGTGGTTGGCGTAGGAAATGGCCGTGACCATCCGCGCCCATTCGATGCGCCGGCTCTGCAGGGCAACGTCGAGGTGACGGGACGCCACTCGGACGGCCGCGTTGGCCATGTCGCCGGTCAGGCCGATCCGGCGAAGTTCCCGGTCCATGGCGCGTTTCTCGAATGCGGAAAGTGCGCTGTGCTGTGTCATCTATTGGTCCTCCTGGTCGGCCATGACGATGGATGCCACGTCGAGGACGCCACCCTGGCCGGGTTGCTTTGTTGGTGTCTTGCCTTCCAGGCGCATCAAGCAATCAATGGCTTTGCACATGCCCATTTGAAACTTGGGCAAATCCTTGGTGATGCTCGGATCAAGCGCCCCGTCTTTGATGATGCCGCCCGAAGCCTGGACTGCTTCAACGATGTTGCGGGTGATGACCGCACAAGTGGCGACGTCGTAGCGCAGAAGGGCCTTTGCCACTTCCAGGGGATCGTCCCCTAGCGCGTCTTGGACGGCCTGGAACTGCATGGCCTCGCGGCTCCTGCCGTCCAATGTCCCGGCCTGCAGGATCGCCACCAAGTCCTGGACAGACTCGGGTTTGCGCTTCATCCGGCCGCGAACCGTCTTGCCTTTTGGCTGCGCATCTTTCGGTTTATTGCCCGTATCTTTCGGATTTTTTCGGGCCTTTTCGCTGCTCATATCCTGGTTTCCTCGGTACGGTTCTATGGTTTCATGGTACCGTACCGGCTAAAAGTCGCGTGGTTTCTATCTATGCGGGGTCCCACGTTGATAACTTCATGTTGATGCCCCCGGCAGGCCCCTAGTCACTGTCAGTCAGGCCGATAAAAGACACGGAAACACTGACACCTTTTTTCTACCTGCCGCATGGGGAATTGCAAGCGGCGCACTCTGTCCGATTCTTCCAGTACCACGGATGCGGACTTGTCCACGGGCAGCACACCAGATGAGGATGGGTCACGGCGTACCGTTCAATATCCGCGTCCGGTCTTCCTTCTGGTTCTGCCTTTACCCGGCAGGTCGTCGGGGCTGGTTTCGTCACGGGTTGGGGCTGTTGTTTTTGTTCTGGAAGCCCTGCTTCGATCCATTCCCGCACCATGCCCGGCTCGGCCATAAGGTCGCCCACGTCTTTGCCTGTGGGAACTGGCCACCACTTCGCAGCCATATAGTAGTCTTCCCACCACTTGATTTCCTTTGTCCCTGCTTCGTCTGCATCAAGTGCAACCAGGATCAAAGACGCTGCCGCTAAAAGTCTATGCGTTGTTGCATCTGGTTTGTTGACCGATGACCGCATTGCAATTGCTGTAACAAGAGAACCGGCTTCTTGTGCGCAAAGGATGGCGTCAAGTTCTGATTCAACAATAATGCACGGCTTCCCCTGTTCTCCCAACAAAACCATAGGCGCGTTGTGTCCACCTGAAACCCAAACATATTTAGGAAGTTCGTCTTCCGGCTTCCAATTGTTGCGCCTGATCTTTAACGCGGTGACGTTCCCGTCTTTGTTTATGGTCGGGATAACAAGCCCGGCCGGCAGCCATACCCGTTTCGGCTTCCCTGTCTTGTCGCTGATCTCTTCGGGCAAGCCCCACTTCGCCCGGTCCTGGTATGACGTGGCCGGGTTCCACCCGATGCGAAGCGCCTTAACCGTCTCGGCGTTCATGCCCCGGCTTTGCGCGTACTGTTGGGCTGCCTTGTTCCGCCCCATCTGCCCAGCAGCAAAGGAAGCAAACTTCCCGGCTTCGGCCTGCCAGACATTCCCCGGCAGGGGCGCGGCTTTGGGTTCCCACTCGTCTTTCACTCGGATGGATGGAGCGCGGCGCATCTTCGGGGCCTGCCCAAGCTGACGGCAGGCTTCCGGGTATTTCATACCCTCATGCTCCATTAAAAATGCAATCCCGTCGCCGCTCCAATGGCATCCCCTACAATAGAATTTTCCCCCGGCAGCGCCCGAAGGGTGATCGGGCCAAACGCGGAAGCGGTCGGTCCCCCCGCACTTCGGGCAAGGCCCCGCAAATTCCCCTCCAGAATTGCCCGCGACGTGCTTTAAGGTGCCTGCTAAAGTTGTGATATCCAGTAAATTCATCGTGTTAGCCTTGTAGAGGGTTAGACGGTTTCGATAGTTTTTCCATATCTCCCCCTATAGAGAGAAAAAAGGCGTTTTCATAATAGCAAAGATATGGAAAAAGCCTCTAAAGTATCTAACCCTCTACCCGTTCTGCCAGGAGGTCGTCAGAAGCCCTATCCCGTAGTAAGTCACTGTTTGGACTACTTTTTTCTCGTATCTGTCGGACATTTTCCGGCCAAACATAGTACCAGACATAGGTGGTATCTGGTTGTCTTTGCACCAGCCTGCGTATGCGTCGTAAAGCTGCTTCCCTTTGACGCAAAACTGGGCACCTATACAGCAACAATCAGTGACAAAAGCGCCTAGTGTGTCTTCTTCGTTCTGGTACGCCGCTGTTGCTTCTCGCACTTCTGCAGGAGGATTCAAGCCTTCCTTCTGCCATTGCAATGCCCCTGCAATCAACCAGTTCAAGATGCCTGAAGGCTCCCGGCGCAACCTGTCGCACAGGGTCCGGTCCCTTTTCCGCTCGTTTGGATGCTTCGGATTGTCCACGAAAGACAGGTCAAACGGGATAAGGTGGATGCGCTGCCACAAGGCGAAGTCGTCGGCAGGCGCGTGGGGCTTGTTATTGGTCATCAAAATGAGTGTGTGCGTGGGCTGGAACCGGACTTCAAAGCGGCCATACGGCGGGCGGCCAACAAGGGTATCCCCGCCGACAAGCCACTTCACCTTGCCGCTGTCCATGCGCCGGCCTTCCTTGGTTTCCGACGCCCACGCCAGACGACGCCCGCGCAAAGCCATGATGTCCGGGGAAGGCCCGGCAGAAGACCGGCTTTTGCCCTGGTCCAGGAGCATTTCGGCCTGTACGGGGCCGACGAAGTCCCCCAGGACGGCTGCCAGGGTTTCCAGCATCGTGCCCTTTCCGTTCCGGCCCTGCCCCCAAAAGACGGGCAAGATGTGTTCGCAATTCTTGCCGGTGATGGCGTAGCCCAAGAGGCGTTGAACGTAGCCTGCAAGGTCTGCATTGCCGTCAAAGACGCTTAAAACGAAGGCTTCCCAGGCGTCTGGCCGTGCTGCCGGGTCATATTCTGTCGGGCAAGAGGTCTTCAGGTAGTCCTTTTGCCTGCCGGGCCTAAATTCTCCACTTGAAAGGTCGAGAACTCCATTTTTACAGGCCAGAAGCATGGGCCGGGAATCCCAGGAATTGCCGTCAAATCCAAGGCTGCCGCGTCCCTGTGCGGAGAACTCCACAACCTGCTTTCTGAAGTGGATGAACTGCAAGGAAGTAATCGCTTTCAGCAAGACGCCTTGCTTGCTTTTCACTTCCTTCTGCTGATCTTCCAGCTTTTTGGCTTTCGCTTTGACGGCATCCTTGTCTTTGTCCCCGATGGCATCGGCCTGCAAGGTGGCCATAGCAACGGCAATTTCCGCAATTTGCTGCGAAAGATTGTCGTATTCATCGCGGAAAAGATTAGAGACTTCGTCAAGCGCGGCCAATGGTTCGCCAATTCCGTCACGTCCCCACGCGTGGCCGCACCATTCAAACCACTGGTTGGCCGCATGGTCATAAAGGAATTTGTTTTTGTTCAGCTTGGCAAAAAGCTGCGCAATGCCTTGCTGTCCGTCTTCTGCAGCCTTCATGATGTCGGCAGACGTGGGGATATATTTGGCCGGCGGCTCGTCTTTGATGTGCCCCAGGTCTTTTTTCCTGGCAGCGACGGCGGCCTTCATGTCTTCGATTTTGGCGGTCATTCGGCCACCGTCCGCACAACGACGCCGAAGGAATCGGCCGACATTTTCAACTTCTTGTGCCGCACGGCCAAGCCTATGATGTCGTCGGCTTCTTTCTTTGAAATGCCGAAACGCTTGCGGACTTCCTTGTAAAACTGATCGTTGACGTTTGTGCCAGTGCGTCCAGCCCGGCCGATGTAGCCGAGAAGCGCGGCATGACGTGCGCTCAAAATGGTGGCAAATTCTTGCATGTAGACGGCTCCCTGTCGGAAGCCCGGAGCGCGGCGGGTGGTACTATGGCACCGTACTTTGGTAGATACCAAACTTTGGTTGCCTGGGCGGGAGTTTTGACATAGACACGAAGGTACCCCTACGCGACGTGCTACGTCGTATTTTCCCGCCCCGGTTCGCCTCCCGCGTTCCGGGGCTTTCTTATTTCATCGCGGCCATGTTTTGCTCGATCTCGGCGCGTTCAATATGCTGCAGCGTGGCGAACATATCGCGGAGAACCGCGACGGGGTCGCCTTCGTCTTTCAGGTTGCTGTTTTGAATGTCTTGGATAAGGCCGGGGACATTGCCCAAGGCCGAGGAATCCAAAATGTCGGCATCCGTGACGTTGATTTTGTTCTTCGCGTCTTCAATGATGCGCGAAACGTCGAAAACGGAAAAAAAGCCGTTGCTCTGGATTTTGTTTCGGACAATTTCGGGCAGTTCGCTGAAAGCCGGCGGGTTTCCGTCGCGGCTTTCGGCAATCGCTGTGAAATCTCGCCCGATCTGCACCATGAAAGGTTTTTTGTGTTCGTCCAAAATGATCGCAGCAAGGTGCCCGTAGACAATCTCTGTGGCGATTGAACACGCTTCGCGCATTTCGATGCCGGCGAAGCGTTCAAGGTAAACGTCAACCGCAAGTTTCATGGCGTTGAACGCATCATATTGGTGCGCAGCGCCAGCCGTCCTTGCAGCGATAGCAGGACGGATAAAACCGATTTCGCGACGCGTCCCCACAAAGTTCACGTTGACGTCTAGCGCCTGTTTAAAATCGGATGGCTTGAACAGTTTCATTGCATGACCTCTGTTGCCAAAATAACTCTTTTGCGGCTGGCGTCAACCCCTACTTTTCTGTTTCTGGCAACTTCCCTGTAAGCTCCTGTATTTGTTTTTCAATTTCAGGTAAAAGCGCGTCCATTATTATTCCCTGGATGCTCTTTCCCGTATGGTATTTCAGGAAATTCAGCTTGGCCCATGTCGTTTCGGGCAACCTTAAATTGATTCCCTTAATGATCCTGGGGTTTAGGTCGTCCCATGGCATCCTGGACAACATGACGGCCGCAGGCTTGCGCGTCTGGGTGGGGGTGGCCGGCTCTGGCGTGTTGGCTTCGGTCGCGCCTGATATGAAGTCCTCGGCGGTCTTGATCGTTGGCCGTTTACTGATGGTCATTCCCAAAAACCTCCCGATACAATCCCTTGACCTCGGCCACGGCCTTGGCGTCCTGCCGGGCCATCTCCACAACGGCCAGCCCTTCAGACGCGGCCCGGCGGAAGGCTATTCGGTCCCGGAGCACAGTTTCGGCCAATTCCATGCCGTCGAATTCGGCAACAAGCTGGCGCACCTCGGCAACCTCGCCCACGCTCGGGTTCGTGCTGCCTCGGTTGACGACGACGACAACCCGCAAGTTCGGGTTGATGATCCTTGCGTCAGTGACCAGGGCATTAACGTCGGTCAGTGACCAAAAATCATAGGACGACGGCATAACGGGCGTGACAAAGACGTCGGCCACCAGCATGGCGGCACGCAACTCGGGCGTGTCCCGGCCCCCTGCATCAATGACCACGTCTTCAAATTTTTCAGACAGGGCTTTAACTTCCAAGTGCAGCTTCGCCCCGGCTTTTTGGACGCAAGGAACGCGAGGATTGACGCCCGCTTCGTCGCGGATCGCCGCCCACAGGGAAGCGGTGCCCTGCTTGTCCGCGTCCAGAAGTAGCGCGTCCCATCCATGCCGCCGCATGGCTGCCAAGTTCGTGGCTAATGTTGTTTTGCCAACGCCGCCTTTTGTGCCTCCGCAAAGGACTATCATCATTCCACCTTCAACGCTTTTTCTAACTCTTCTTTCGGGATCAACCAGACTCTAGGCCCCATCTTTTTTCCCTTTATGATGCCCTGGCGCAACCACTTGCGGATAGTGCCGCTTGCAAAGCCTGTCTTGTCCGCGAACTCTTGCGGGGAAATAAAGCCGGTGTCTGGCTTTTCCTGTTTAGCTTGCTCCTGGATCATATCCGCAATGGCCTCCTTCCTTTTCTGTGGGAGCGATTTAAGGTCTTCAACCAGGGCCTTAAATGCCGGTTCGTTTCGTATGTCTTTCATTATGCCGCCCGCTGGTAGATTTTCTGGACGGCATAGGGATGCCACTTCCCGCCGTTCTTTGCCGGGATTTTCTCGGCATCAAGCGCCGCCGCGATTCGATTGTAACTGTACCCCAGGCCCCGCAATTCCTGTATGCGCTGCAAAGCCCGTTGCTCTGCCGGGATCGCCACCAGCTTGCCGTCCACGGCGTCATAGCCGAAGGGCACCTTCCCGCCCGTGTACTCCTGGCGCTTGCGTTTTACAGCCATGGCGGCGGCGGTCCTTTCGCTGATTGTATCTCTTTCCCACTCGCCTATGGATGTCAGGATATTGAGCATGAAGCGCCCGGCGGCGGTGGTGGTGTTGATTTGTTCACCAACACAGTGAAAATCAAACTTGTCCCGGAAATATCCATCAAGTAAGTCCGCCATGTCGCGGACAGAACGGGTAAGGCGGTCGAGTTTTGCCACCACAAGACCGGAGGCTTCGCCGTTTTTCAGGGCTGCCAGGGCGTCCTGCAGGCCCGGCCGATTCATGTTCTTCCCGCTGGCCGCGTCCCTGTGGATGGCAACCAGTTCCAGGTCGTATAACTGACAATAGGCACGCACCTTGGCTTCCTGGTCTTCGAGCCCCAAGCCGCTTGCTTCCTGGCCGTCCGTCGAAACTCGTATGTAGCCGATCACTCTCATGGGTTCGCCTCCCGCGTTCCGTTCCTTATAGTGCGTTGGGTGCGTTAATGTCAAAAGGTTTTATGGTTTCGTCGCGTCTTTTGGTAACGACGTCGAAACGGCGATTTAAGCCCCGTTTCGGCCTCGGCATGACCTTTGGGTCATCCTGGAAAGAAAAAGCGCCCTGGTGCCCATCTGGCGGATCGTGCTACGCCTCGGCTGGAATTGTTGACGATCCACTTCAACCAGGCTGCGAAGGCGTAACACGCACCCACAACCAGGTTGTGCGGATCGTCGGACCTCCTGAATTCAGGGGGTCTGGCGGAAATCTGGTCAGACGCTGAGAATTCTTAGCGTCTGGGCGGAAATCGTTCAGACGCCCATAATTTTGGGCATCTCGGTCTACCTCTCTGAATTCTGGGAGGTGGCCAGAATTTCGGCCATCACAGCGAATTTTGCGTGACTCCCGCGAAAAAGGCCGACGCTCTCTTCACAGCCGAAGGGAGCGTCGGCCTTTTCTGGCCGTGGGGCGCAAAGGTCTCCGGGGAACCTTGCGATTTAACCACCTAGAATCGTTGAGAATAGCGCACCACCCCCGGGGGGAGGGCGCTTTTCAGACCTCCCCCCGGGTGAAGGTCTGACGCAACCACCTGTAATCGTTGTGGATAGCCACCCACAGCGGGGGGGTATGGTGGCTATTACTAGTCATTGCAGGCGGTTGCGTTCGTACGGGGCCACGGCCCAGGCAGTTCATGGCCTCGGTTGGTCAGTATCCGCCTGTGGGTTGTTGCCCGGCGAAGCGGACTTTCGGCTTCGGTGGCGTGGCGGCCAGCTTCTCGTCCATCTCGTCCAAAGTCATGCGCAACCCGTCAATCCGCGCCTTGACCGCTTCCCGGTCTGCCAGGGTGATGCCGACAATCAAGCCCGTCATTTCCCCTTGCAGGTCGTCAAGGAACGTGTCTTCAATCCCGAAAAGCTCTAACTCTTGCTTCCTGGTCATGCTGTGACCTCCCGTAGCGAATAACGGCGCGTTACAGTTCAGACAATCGCCGGATGCGTCCGTTTGTGACCATTCCAGACAAGTTCAACTTGCCAGCCTTGAACAATTCAAAGCGGGTCTTGCCCAAAACAGAACGGACAAAGGCCGGGTCGTCTTCCAGCTGCCTGCGCAACCATTGTTCATAGGAAGTTCCGGCCGGGACTTTGCCCACCTCTTTGACGGTGAACTTGGTGGACGTGCTGCCGTCCCGATGATGCACGGTGCGGGCGCTATGCTTCACCGTGGTCAGGTCGCCGCCTTCCATTTCATCTATGTCGATACCCAAGTCACGCCATGTTGCCGTCTCCATAAGGTAGGTGCAACGGCAACGCCAGTGCGCGGGCAGTACGGGCTTTGCAGCGTTTAAGCCGTAGGTTTTGCCGTCCATGGAGCCGCATACAACGCAGGTCCGCCCATCAAGCACAACACTGCGCCGCCAGCCCTTCACTACGTCGGCAAACTTGTCTTTTACAATCTGGTCGCGGGCGTAGTTAGACGCTGACAAGCAAAACGTCCGGGCCAGCCCTTCCAGGCCCGGGACGCTGCCTTCGATCCCTTCGTCCCGGATCATCTTGGCAGCTGCCTGGATGCCCTTGCCCTCGATCATGGCCCGCCTGCCTGCGGAAATGATTCGGTCCCGGGCAGAAGCCTGCAGCTTGGCCAGGAAGTCGTTCACCAAAAGCCCGTCAACGGTGCTTGTCTCGAACCACGCCTTGGTGACGTCCAGGGTCAGGCCAGTGCCCACGGCCACGGCTCCCGCCCCTGTGACAGCCGTCAGGGCTTCGGCCGTGCTGGTCATGGTTGCGCCCACGATGTCCTGCCCGGCCTCCTGCAGCTGGTCGCCCATGGTGGCGTAAACTTGGGCCAGGACGGCGTCCACGGCTTGCGCCTGGGCTTCTAAAAGCGCCTTGCGGCTGGTGGCCGGCATGGCGTCGAAGCTGTCCCCGGCATCGGCTGCCAGGGCGGATAGCTTCCCCAGGATCGCGGCACGGCTGGCGCGCAACTCCCTGGCCATGTCTTCGGCCAAGACCGTTGCCCTCATGTCCACAAGGTGGGCGTGCTTTATGACGTCGTCGTCGAGCATCATCGGACCTGCATAATCCACAACGCCGAAGCGGCATCGGCCTGGACGTTGACGATGGTGCGCACGGCGCTGCCCATGACCAGCTTGTCCGCCGTGGTCACGACGCCGGCCCCTGCCACCTCGGCTTGCCTGATCGTGACGCGCCTGTCTGTGGTCAAAATGCTGGTGCCTGTGATTTCGTTCTGCCGGTAGGTGCCGACGATGCCCTGGCAGGCGTAGTCCGTAACGGTGGCCGGGCCTGTCTTGCCCGTCGCGGGGTTATAGACTCCGGGCACGGTGCGGCGGATCGCCATGTCCTGGGGGATATCGTCGGCCGCCGCGAAGATAACCCCGGCAGCTTCTGCGAAAAGTTCCTTCAGCATTGGCCTACCTCGTTACCTGGAACGTGGGCCGGTCGCCCTTCGGATAGCCAAGCGTGGCCAGCATGTCCGCAACGTGCGCAGGGATGACCGCCGGCCGGTCGGCCGCGTTCACTTCCAGCTTCAAGGTGTCCACTGTCAGGCTTTTATAGCCTGCCGTCTTCGGCGTGACAGTGGGATCGGTGCCTAAGAGGTACAAGGCAAGCTCACACTGCGCTTTAGAGACGGCGGCCGGGATCGCATCGGCAGCCACGCCGGGCACGTCGAGACGCGGCCACGCCATGGCCTGATCGTCAGCTGCCGGGCGTCCAGCCCATGCAATATGGCTGTCCAGAAGGCTGGCAGCATGAAGAAGCGCCACGTCCTGGGTGGTCGAAGCGGTCCACTTGTCGGCGTACAGCCGGGCAGCAAAATAGGCGTCGGCGTCGTCCTCGGAAATATATGAATTTGTGCCCACGGTGATTGTCATATTTCATCCTAAAAAGGGAGGGAATCCCCGCGTTCCCTCCCCTTGTGGTTGCTAGGCCCGGACCCAGCCGGCTTTCTCGAAGTCGGCAACCTGTTCCGGGTTGACCATAGCGCGGGTGATTCCCTTGCCGCCCTTGCGATAGTCCCGTTTCATCGGGATGGCCACGCGCTTGACGGCATCGGCCGGGGCCTCGGTGACGGTGGTGGTGGTTTCTTCGGTCATCTCGTTACCTCCTTACGCCTTCACGGCCATCAGCCGGGCGGCGGCCTTCGGGTGGAAAACCGTGATCGAGCAAATCCACTCGATAAGGGTCTGGTAGAAGATGCCCTGCAGGCCCTGGTCCAGGACCTCCATGCCGCCGGCCGCTTGCAGGCCGCTGACGTACTCCTGGGAACCGAAGCGGACGGCGTAGAGGCTGCAGCAAGACGCGGCGGCCGGGGTGGTCTGGGCGTCCTTCTCGGTGAACGGAAGGATTTCGTTGCCCTCGGCGTCGGTTTCGATGACGGCCAACGGAACGCCGCTGTAGGCCTGCAGCTGCCGGCCGAAGCTGTCACTGACAACTTCCGTGGCCTGCCCGGCAGCACGGACAAGCTGGTTGATCTTCCGGCGGGTGGCCTTATTGCAGAAGATGCAATCCGGCCCGCCCTGGACGGCGTCGATAAGCTGGTCCACCATATCCAGGGTCAGGACGCCGCCGCCGGCCGTGGTGGAAGCGGCCAAGACCTGGGACCCGGTCAGACGGTTTTCAAGGCCGTCAAAGG
>CAYXEF010000066.1:0-1801 GCA_964463825.1 uncultured Candidatus Cloacimonadota bacterium
CAGTTTTTGACCTTGACAGAATCCCCGGCAACGCATTTACTTGTTTAATATGTAGCCTTACCGGATCATGCCGGTCGGCGCAACTGGGAGATGTAATGCTCAACAAACTAGTGCTTTGCAGCGTTCTGCTATTCATCGCTGCATTGCTGCCGGGGCTGTACCTGGTAAACTTTGAGGGCCCCGCCGAGATCAAGACGGCCTACGCCAGTGGTACGGTCAATCTCAGCGGCCTGAATTGGGATCTGACCGAAGCCCTGATCGGGACCCTGGCAGCGGACTTCAAAAACGGCCTCCGCTCCGCCCGGCTGCGCGGTTACGCCTCATCCTCACTCACCATGCTGGAGGACAAATCCGGCGGCCTGGGAACACTCACTTTCCAGTACCGGCGCTACGGCACGGACGCGCAGGTGGATTGGCTGGTCCAATACAGCGTCGATCAAGGCCTGAACTGGACGCAGATCGGCTCCGCCTTTACTGCTCCCGCCTCGGACGAGGTGCAGACTTTTTCCCAGGCTGTGAACGTCAGCGGGGATCTGCGCCTCCGGATCAAGCGCGCCACTCCCAGTGGCGCAAGCAACAACAGGCTGAACATCGACGATATCACGCTGACGGATTATGTCTCGCTGGCCCAGATCAATGTCAGCGGCAGCCTCAGCGTTTTTGCCACCGAGGAGGGGACTCCCTCCCCCGCGCAGAGCTACCAGCTATCCGGAACCGCTTTGACCGGAGGAATACTGGCCACAGCGCCAAGTGGCTTCGAACTTTCCGCCGACGGCGGTATGAACTACGAGACCTTGCTCAACCTGCCAGCCAGTTTTGAGGGTAGCGTTCTGGTGCGCCTCACCGGCACGCTGGCCGGAACGTTCGGAGGCTACATCGCGCATTCCAGCCCTGGCGCCGCCACGGTTAACCTTCCGGCTGTGGGCACGGTTAGCGGGGAGGAAACTTACGCCAGCGACCTCTTCATCAGCGAATATGTCGAGGGCAGCAGCTACAACAAGGCGATCGAGATCTTCAACGGCACCGGCTCCAGCGTCAACCTGTCCGACTACAAGCTGGAACTATACTCCAACGGCGCCGCCACTCCGAGCCTCTGGCTCAATCTGAGCGGGGATCTGGCTCACAGCGAGGTCCTGGTGATGGCCCATCCCTCCGCCAGCCCCGAAATCCTGGCTGTTGCAGATTTGACCAACAACGTGGCCAACTTCAACGGCGACGACGCTCTGGCTCTGAGCAAGATCAGCACCGGCAGTTTTGTGGACATCTTCGGCCGCATCGGCGACGATCCCGGCACCGCCTGGACCGGCGACGGAGGCTACTCCACCCTGGATAAAACGCTGGTGCGCAAACCGGCCGTCACCGGCGGAATCAGCGTCAATCCCGGCGGCACCGGTTCCGGCGCGTTCAGCACCCTGACCACGGAATGGGATCTCTACGGCATCGATAGCTTCGCGGACCTCGGCAGCCACGACTTTGAGGGCGGTTCCACAGCCAGCACGCCGCCCACAGTGCAGGCTTCGAACATTATCTGCTATCCCACCAGCACCACTATCGCTTTGGAATGGACACCCGGCAACGGCGCTCGCCGGATCGTCAAGATCAACAGTGCCAATAGTTTCACCACTCCCACCGAGGGCAGCAATCCCACGGCAAATCCCGTTTGGGCCGGCCTCGGCGAGCAGGTGGTCTTTAATGGAGCAACCCAGATCGTGGATGATCTGCCTTTCAACGGCTGCGAGGTCACCGGACTCAGCCCCAACAGCCTGTACTGGTTCCGGATCTACGAATACAACGGCAGCGG
>CAYXEF010000066.1:1901-14627 GCA_964463825.1 uncultured Candidatus Cloacimonadota bacterium
GTGATCGAGATCTACACCGGGTGGAGCGTACCCAAAGCCGCGTTCGGCAACGATCCCACCGACTGGAACCGCGAACACACCTGGAGCAAGAGTCATGGCGATTTTGGCGACGTGCCGCCAGCCGGGACCGACCTGCACCACCTGCGGCCCTGCGATTCCACCGTCAATACCGCCAAGAGCAACCGGGATTTCGACTACGGAGTCACCCCCTACAACGATGCCTCGCCGCCTTCAGGCTACACCAACTTCACTGGCTGCTACACGGCCTCCAACGCCTGGGAGCCCAGAACCGAGGATAAAGGCGACGTCGCGCGCATGATCATGTACATGGCGGTGCGCTACGACGGCGATGATCCCGATTACGACCAGGATCTGGAATTGGTGGACTATGTCTACAGCGATGCCGGCACCACGCAGCCCTACTATGGCAAGCTGGCCACCCTGTTGAACTGGCATGTGCTGGATCCGCCCGACGCCCGAGAACTCCAGCGCCATGAACGCATCGCCGAACGCCAGGGCAACCGCAACCCCTTTGTCGACGTCCCTGTTTTTGCCCATCAGATCTGGTCTCCCGTACCGGTTTCCGCCTACAATGTCACCACCACGGGCTTTGCGGCCAATTGGACCACACCTGTTTCCGCCACCGGCTACTATCTGCAACTGGCCACCGACAGCCTGTTTATGAACGTTGTAACAGGTTATGACAATTTAGATGTAGGCTTGTCAACCAACCGCAGCTTCAGCGGCCTGGCCGCAGGCGGCAGCTACTATCTGCGTCTGCGTTCCTTTTTTCTCAGCGGCTATAGCATGTACTCGCCATTTTTGGCGGTAAGCCTGGCCCAGCCTGCCGTACCGGCTGCCAACCTCACCGCCGGGCAGAACCTGGAAGAGATCAACCTGGATGGAGCGGAACTCATTCTGACGCTTGACGATACAGCCTTCAGCACCGGCAATCTGCTCATTTCGCATTTCAGCCTCAACTCCGCTCCTGCGGGTGTGAGTGTCCAAAGCGTGGATTACCTCGGCCCGCAAAGCGCCCGCCTCGTTCTGGCCTTCACGGGCACGGATTTCGACCTCAATTACCCCAGTTTCTCTGTCACCATCGCTGCCGCGGCGCTCACGCACGGAGCTGCGCTCGTTTCCTCCGTCCTGCCCATTTTCGCACATGTCGAAACCACCGCCTCCATCGCGTTGGAGTGGCCGTACATCCGGTTGACTATCACTCCGGTGGGTGGTAATCCCAGCTACCGGATCTTCGCCGCAACGGAACCTGGGGGAACTTTTTCGGAAGTAAGCACTGACGGCGTTTTCGATCCTCTGGAGCCCAATCTCTGGCGCATCGGGGCGGCCCTGGCCCCGCGCCTCTTTTTCCGGGTCTCCGCCGTGCTGGATTGAACTTCTTGTGCCAACGCAGTTTATAGACATAGGCCCAGCCTAGCCGAGACAAACCAAACTCTTTCTCAAAAGTTACAGCGCCCCGGTTATCATTACGGACTCACTGCGGACTCACTGCGGACTTTGTCCGTAATGAGTCCGCAATGATAGCGCAGTGATAGCGGGAGCGGTATCGCCCAGCGGCCGCAAAGCGTCAGAAAACGAGCCGGGAGCGATATAAACATTGACAAAGCACCCTGTCTCTGGATTTATGGATTTTCAAGAGAAAGATGGGAGAAAGTCGATGCAAGCTTTGTTTAGCGGCATACTGGCCCTGCAATATCAACAGGCGGTCATGATCCTGATCGGCATCGTGCTGATCTATCTGGCGGTGGCCAAAAAGTACGAACCGACACTGCTTTTGCCGATCGGTTTCGGCACGATTCTGACCAACATACCGCTGTCCGCGGCGGTCGGCGAACATGGTCCCCTGCAGATCCTGTTCAACGCCGGCATCGCCACGGAGCTGTTTCCGCTGCTGATCTTCATCGGCATCGGCGCCATGATCGACTTCAGCCCTCTGCTCAAGAACCCTTCCATGCTGCTTTTCGGGGCTGCCGCGCAATTGGGTATCTTCGTGACCCTGGCCGCGGCGACGCTTCTGGGCGTTGGCCTCAAGGAAGCCGGCGCCATCGGCATCATCGGCGCGGCGGACGGCCCCACCTCAATCTATGTGGCCAACCGCTTCGCGCGCGAACTGCTGCCCGCGATCTCCGTCGCCGCCTATTCCTACATGGCCCTGGTACCGATCATCCAGCCGCCGGTGATCAAACTGCTCACCACCCGCGAGGAACGCAGGATCCACATGGATTACCATACCGGAGACGTGCCTAAGGTCGTGAAGATCATCTTCCCGGTCGCCATCACCGTCATCGCCGGGCTCTTTGTGCCGGCCTCGGTGGCGTTGATCGGATTTCTGATGTTGGGCAACCTGATCCGCGAATGCGGTGTGCTGGAAGGCCTCTCCAAATCGGCCCAAAACGAACTCGCCAACGTCGTGACCATCCTTCTTGGGATCAGCATCGCCTCCACGATGAAAGGAGCGGCGTTTCTGCGTCCGCAGACGCTGCTGATCTTCGCGCTGGGGCTGGTGGCCTTCATTTTCGACACCGCCGGTGGCGTGCTCTTCGCCAAATTCATCAATCTCTTCCGTAAACACAAACTCAACCCCATGATCGGCGCCTGCGGCATTTCGGCCTTTCCGATGTCGGCAAGGGTGGTACATCAGATGGGTCAAAAAGAAGATCCCTTCAACTTTTTGCTGATGCCGGCGGTATCCGTCAACGTGGGCGGCCAGATCGGCTCCGTGATCGCCGGCGGCTTGATCCTGGCGCTTCTGGGACACCTATGACCACAGCTCTGGACTTTGATCGGCTGCGCTTACTGGCGGAACAAGCCGCCGCGTTGGCCTACGCGCCCTATTCCGGCTACCGCGTCGGCGCCGCGCTGCTCTGCGCGGACGGTAGCGTCTTCACCGCCTGCAATGTGGAGAACGCCTCCTATTCCCTATCCTGCTGCGCTGAGCGCAATGCCGTGTTCGCCGCCGTCAGCTCAGGTCACAAGGACTTTCTCGCCCTCGCCATTTACGTGGACTCCGACATCCTGTTTCCGCCCTGCGGCGCCTGCCGCCAGGTTTTATCTGAGTTCAATCCCGAATTGCCCATCCTCTACGCCAACCGCGGGCAGAGCGTCATCACCGACCTTGCCACCCTGCTGCCACAGGCTTTCACCCTATCGGACGTATGACCCGCGAATTACCCGAATTGGCCAGCTGCCGTGTCTGCCCCCAGCTTTGCGGCGTTGACCGCCACGCAGGAACTGGATCCTGCGGTGCGGATTGGCGCCTGAAGCTCAACCTAGCTCATCTGCATCACGGCGAAGAGCCCGTCCTGAGTGGCACCCGGGGCAGCGGCACCATCTTTTTCGCGCATTGCAACCTGCATTGCTGTTTTTGCCAGAATCACAGGATCTCACAGCAGGGCTGGGGTGCGTATGCTTCGATCGCGGAATGCGCCGAGCTGATGCTGCGCCTGCAGTCCGAAGGCGCACACAATGTCAACCTGGTCTCCCCCACGCACTATACGCCGCAGCTGATCGCGGCGCTGCAATGCGCTCGGGACAAGGGTTTGAGCATTCCCGTCGTGTGGAACAGCAATGCCTTCGAGCTGGTGGAGACGCTGCGCCAGCTGGAGGGTCTGGTCCAGATCTATCTGCCCGATTTCAAATATGGGCATGCCCTTTACGGCCAAAAATACTCCGGCGCGCGTGACTATCCCTTTGTGGCTTTGGCCGCAATCACAGAAATGCGCAGACAGGTGGGGGATCTGTTGCTGGACGGGCAGGGGTTGGCCTCTCGCGGTATCCTGATCCGGCATTTGGTGCTTCCTCACAGACTGGCCGGCACCCGCGAGCTGTTGTATCAGATGCGCGAACAGCTGGGACCGCAGACGGCGTTGAGCTTGATGGCGCAATACTATCCCACCTACCGGGCGATGCAGTATCCGGAGTTGGCGCGCGGTATTACTTACGACGAATATGAAGAAGCTGTGAGTATCGCAACCGAATTGGGCTTCGACCGCGTGTTCACGCAGGAGCCCGCCACGCAGCCGGACTGGACGCCCGCGTTTCAGGAATCAGATTCCAAGCTGCATTTGGACCTGCAACATTTCCGAGGTAAGGAAAAACATGTTTAGACATCAGATATTGCTGCTCCTGGCGCTGATCCTGGCCGTATCGGCCCTGCACGCCGATCTGGAAATCCAGATTAAAAACACCCAACAGACGGTCAAACTCACCGCCATAATCCTGCAGGAACGCAATTACATCAGCCTGGACGACATCAACGCGGCTTTGGGCTCGATCACTCAGGTCGAGTACGCCGACTTCCGGATCTATCTCTATCTCTGGGGCGAGCAATTCGTCTTTCTCCCGGAAGCTGCCTACTACTATTTCAAGAACGATGTCTACAGCATGCATTTCCCGCTGTTGGCAAACGGAGCGGTTTATTGCCTGCCGGAGAGTTTCCTGCTGGAGCAGTTGCCGCGCCACTTTCCGGACCAGGTGACCCGCAAAGGCCGCAAGCTGGAAGTGCTCAAACCCAAAGACAAACGCGTGCAGCGCATCGTGCTGGATCCCGGTCACGGCGGCAAGGATCCCGGAGCCGTCGGAGCACGGGGCACGCGGGAAAAGGACATCAACCTCGCCGTCGCGCTCAAACTCAAGCAAATGATGGAGAAAGAGCTGGGCGTCACCGTGCTGATGACCCGCTCCGACGACCGTTTCGTCTCTCTTGCCGATCGTACCAAATTTGCCAACGACAACCATGCGGACATCTTCATCTCCATCCACACAAATGCCTCCAAAACCCGCTCCGCCAAAGGACTGGAGACCTATTACCTCTCCACTGCCATCACCTCGGAAGCCCGGGCCGTGGAAGCCTTGGAGAACAACGTCGTGGAACTCTACGAAGGCAAAGGCGAGAAACAGAAATACGACGATCTGGCCTTCATCCTCAGCGACCTCAGCCTCACCGAGCATCTGGAAAACAGCAATCACCTCGCCACCTTTGTGCACCAAAACCTGGTGACCGGCACCCGGAGTTGCGACCGTGGCATCAAGCAAGCCAATTTTTATGTGCTGCGCGGGGCTTTCATGCCCTCGATCCTGATCGAGATGGGCTTTATCTCCAACGGCGAGGAAGAATTGCTGCTGGTCAATAAAGTATATCAGGACCGCATCTCGCGCACCATCTTCGAAGGGATCAAGCGCTTCAAATACAGGTTTGACCGCATTCGCAGCGTCTGAGCCATGCCGCTCAAGGTGATCAAGGTACAGCCCCGCAGTTTGGCAGCTGCAGCCGGGATCAGGGCCGGAGACAGCATCCTCAGCATCAACTCCATGCCGGTGCGCGATTTCTTCGATCTGGAATTATATGCCAACGACTACCGGTTGGACTTTGAACTGCTGACTGCCGCGGGCAAACCCAAATCCCTCACCATTCTGCGGCAAAGCAACAAACCCCTGGGCATCGAGCCCGAGCCCTACAATCACAGGAAGTGCCGCAACAACTGCGTGTTCTGTTTCATCGACCAACTGCCGCCCCGCCTGCGCGCCAGCCTCTACCAGAAAGACGACGATTACCTCTACTCCTACACTTTCGGCAATTACATCACCCTCACTAACCTGCGCCAGGCCGATCTCCGCAGGATCATCGAGCAGCGCATCAACCCGCTCTACATCTCCATCCACACGACCGATCCGGCCTTGCGCCAAGCCCTGATGCGCCACTCCAGCGAGCTGGATATCCTCCCGATCCTGCGGCAATTGGCCCGTTCAGGCATCCGCTATCATGCGCAAATAGTTCTGGTGCCCGGATACAATGACGGCGCTGAACTGCGCCGCAGCCTGGACGACCTGCTGGACAATACTCTCGGCACTTTGTCCGTCGGAGTCGTGCCGGTGGGCCTGACCCGTTTCCGCAGACGCCTCACGCCGCTGCAGCCGGTCGATTACAACCTGGCAAGGTCAACGCTCCTTCTGATCGATGAGTTTCGCCGGAATCGGAACATCGTCTATGCCGGTGACGAACTGTATATCCTGGCCCGGATGCCCATACCCGAGGCTGGCTATTATGGCGAATTTTCCCAATTGGAGAACGGCATCGGCATGCTGCGCCTGCTGCAGATGAACTATCGCAAGCATCGCGACGCGTTCTGTCAGGATCTGGACCGACGCGGAGGCAACCAACTGATCCTCACATCCCGCCTGGCTTTTGACACTCTGGCAGAGCTGGCGGATGATCTCAACTCCCACTTGCTCAAAGCCCGGATCCGCGTCCAGGCCATCCACAACGACTTTTTTGGAGAACTGGTCGGCGTCAGCGGACTCCTGACCGCCTGCGACCTGCTCAGCCAGCATCAGGCCAGGCCTGACGAGGTTGTGATCATTCCCTCCAACCTCTTCAATCACGAGGGCCTGAGCCTGGATGACCTCACCGCCCCAGAACTCAAAAGCAGGCTGGGGCGTCCTCTGCTGGTCGTGGATCAGTTTTGGGAAGACTGGCATTGGATTTGAGCGCGCAGAAATCTGTTGACTGAAAAGCCCGCTTTCCAGAAGCTGAGTTTATCTTAGCAGGGAGATGTATAGACTATGAAGCAAAGACTCCTGTTTGTCATACCGATACTGCTGCTTTTGGCCTCTTGCCTGAGCGAAACCGACAGGCTGGAAAAGGCCAACCGCGACCTGGGTTCCAAGAAGAATCCGATCAAAATGTACTTTGTTCCCTCCATGGAAGCCTCGAGTGTGGTCACCAGCGGCGAAGCCATCGCCGGCGCTTTGCAGGAGGCGACGGGATACCATTTCAAAGTCGCGGTGCCCACCAGCTACGCCGCCGTGATCGAAGCCCTCGGCACCTATCAGGCCGATATCGCCTGGCTGCCGACCTTCGCCTATATCCTGGCCGAGGAAAAGTACGGCGCTGAGGTCAAATTCATGACTGTGCGCAACGGCTTGAACAAGTACTGCGGCCAGTTCGTCGCCCGGCAGGACAGCGGCATCGATTCCCTGGTCGCCATCGCTGGCAAGGTCATCGCCTATACCGACGCCGCCTCCACCTCCGGCTATATTTATCCCTCCGCGATCCTGCAACAGAAAGGCATCCAACCTGACAAATACATTTTTGCCGGCGGGCATCCCCAGGCCATCACCGCGGTTTACAACGGAACCGCGGATGTAGGCTGCACCTATTGGTCGCCTCCGGACCGCTCTGGCAAACCCAAAGACGCGCGCGAGAAACTGCTGGAAACCTATCCCGACGTCCTGGACAAGATCAAGATCGTCGCTTTGACCGATTCCATTCCCAACGACACCGTCACCTTCCGCAAACAGCTTCCGCCCGTGGTCGCGCAAAAACTGGTGGCGGCGCTCTCCGCCTTTGCGCTCAGCCCCCAGGGCCAGGAAATCCTGCGCAGCCTCTACGACATCGATGGCCTCACGCCCGCACGGGACGAGGATTATGACATCGTCCGCAGTACCCTGAAGACCCTGGGCAAAGATCCCGCAGAATTCCTCAAATAGGCATCCTGTCTGATGCAACAGCTGCAGATCCGGGAGCTTCGCAAGAGCTACGACGGCAAGATCCAAGCCCTGGACGGCATCGGCTTTGAAGTCGCCAAAGGTGATTTTGTCATCCTGCTCGGTCTTTCCGGCAGCGGTAAATCCACTCTGCTGCGTTGCATTAACCGCCTCATCGAGCCGGATTCCGGCAGCATCCACTACGAAGGCCAGTCCGTCCTGGATTTCAACCGCGGACATCTGCGCCGTTACCGCCGCCACATTGGCATGGTCTTTCAACAGTTCAACCTGGTCAAAAACCTCAGCGTGCTGACCAACGTGCTCACCGGCCGCCTCGGGTCGCACGGACCGATGTCTCCTTTCACAGTCCAGGAGCGCGAATTGGCGGAGCGCTGTTTGGAACGCGTGGGCCTGCTGGACCATTCCCGGCGCCAGGTGAAGCAGCTCTCCGGCGGCCAGCAGCAGCGTGTCGCCATCGCCCGCGCCTTGATGCAGGAACCAGCCCTGATCCTGGCCGACGAGCCGGTCGCCAGCCTCGATCCCGCCACCGCGGATTCCATCATGCAATACCTCGGCGAAATCAACCGCGAGGGCATTTCGGTGATCTGCTCTTTGCACTTTCTTTCCCTGGCGCGGCGCTACGGCAACCGCGTGATCGCGCTGAAGGAGGGTCGCAAGGTCTTCGAGGGCTTGCCGGTGGAGATCGATCCCGGGCGCTTCAAACAAATCTACGGCCAGGACGCCGAAGAGATCTGAGCCTCAGACGGCGCAATTCCCGCCCTGAAGCCCGGCTGATCCAAGTCCCGCCGACTTCCAATTGAGTCCCCCCCCTGCCGGCGTGAAGTCGAAAGGAAGTGGGCAGATTGCCAATCAATCCAGCTCCGGGCGCAAGGCATGCCAGGAATATACGGATGTCTGTATGTCAAGAATCATATGCTTCCATTCGGCGACGCAAAGGGCTTGACAGTTTAGCCAGAGGCGGATTTCTGGGCTTAGGGGAGTTGAGATGAACAAGAACATCCGCAAGACCTATACCTTCGACGACGTGCTGCTGGTGCCGCAAAGATCTGAGGTGTTGCCAGCTTCCGTATCGTTGGAAACTAAGATCACCGCCGGCCTGAGCCTCAAGATCCCGGTCCTGAGCGCCGCCATGGACACCGTCACTGAGTCCGGCCTGGCCATCGCCATGGCCCGCGAAGGTGGCATCGGCATCATCCACAAGAATCTGTCCATCGCCGACCAAGCCCACCAGGTGCATCTGGTCAAACGCGCCGAAAGCGGCGTGATATCCAATCCCTACACGATATCGCCCGACGACACCCTGGCCACGGTGCTCAAACTCAAGGCCGAATACAAAGTGGGCGGCTTCCCCGTGGTGGAAAACGGCAAACTGGTGGGCATCCTCACCAACCGGGACATCCGCTTCGAGAACGATCCCAACCGCCGGGTGCGTGAATTAATGACGCCCGGCCAACGCCTGGTCACTGCTCCCCAGGGCGCCGCGCGGGAGGAGTGCATCGCCCTGCTGCAGAAGCATCGCATCGAAAAACTGCTGATCGTGACCCCGGATTTTACGCTGGCCGGCATGCTCACCGTGCGGGACATCCTCAACCGAGTCAACTACCCCAACGCCGTTCAGGACGCCAAAAACCGGCTGCTGGTCGGCGCCGCGATCGGCGCTACGGGCGATTGGCTGGAACGGGCGCAGGAACTCGTGACTCAGGGCGCCAACGTGCTCGTCATCGACACCGCGCACGGACATCAGGCCAATATCGGCAAAGCTCTATCCAGATTGAAAGCCGCGCTCCCGGTGGAAGTGATCGCCGGCAACGTGGCCACTGCCGAAGCCACACGTTATCTCATCGACAGCGGCGCGGACGCGGTCAAAGTGGGCATCGGACCCGGCTCCATCTGCACCACGCGGGTAATCGCCGGCATCGGAGTGCCCCAATTGAGCGCGATCATGGATTGCGCCGCAGCGGCCGCCCCCGCCGGTATTCCCATCATCGCCGACGGCGGTATCAAATACTCCGGGGAGATCGTCAAAGCCCTGGCTGCCGGAGCCGCGGCCGTCATGATCGGTTCGCTCTTTGCCGGCACCGACGAAAGCCCCGGCGAATTCATCATCTACAACGGACGCCGCTTCAAGAGCTACCGCGGCATGGGCTCCATCGGCGCTATGAAACAGGGCAGCCGGGAACGCTATTTCCAGTCCGAATGCGACGACAACAAGCTGGTCGCCGAAGGCATCGAGGGCATGGTGCCCTACAAAGGCCCGCTCAAGGACTTCCTCTACCAGTTGATGGGCGGCCTGCGTTCCGGCATGGGCTATTGTGGCGCCCAGGATCTGCACGCCCTGCGCGCCAATGCCGAATTTATCGAGATCAGCGGCGCCGGCCTGCGCGAATCTCATCCCCACGATGTCAGCATCACCAAGGAATCGCCCAATTACCAGGCCGGGGATTGAACCTTCCCTGAATCAGGAAACCCTGGCCCGGCTGGACGCCTTTAGCTATCATCTCACAGTGGAAAAAGGGCTGGCGGCAAACAGCGTGGAGAGCTATGGGCGCGACATCCGGGAATTCCTGTTTTGGCGTCCGCAAACGTTGGCTGCATACCAAGCTGGGGATCTCACGGCCTATTTGGCGGAATTGAACGAGATCGGGCTGGCCCATGCCTCCCTCGCCCGCAAGCGCGTAGCGCTCAAGCAATTCTTCGGCTGGCTCGGGGATAACGGCGTTCCGGTGCAGGTCGATTTTGACCGGGTGCCAAGGATCAGCCTCAGCCAGCATTTGCCGGATGTGCTGAGCGTGGACGTCATGCTCGCCTTTCTGGACGGCCTGCCGCGTGAAACCACGCTCGAACGGCGCAATCGCACCATGCTGGAATTGCTTTACTGCACCGGACTGCGAGTATCGGAGTTACTTAACCTGACCACCCACGATCTCAATTTCAGCGAGCAGGTGATCCTGGTGCGCGGCAAAGGTTCCAAACAGCGCTATGTCCCCTATCTGGACAGTATGTCAGAGCTTCTTGACGCCTATCTCAAGCAGGTGCGGCCTGTCCTGATCAGCGTGGAAAGCAGAGATATCCTGTTTCTCAACAACCGAGGCGCCAAGCTGACCCGGATGGGTTTTTGGAAGATACTGCGCCTGTTGGCCTTACAGCATGGGATTAAACAGGAGATCACACCCCACACCTTTCGCCATTCCTTTGCCACCCACCTGTTGGAAGGCGGGGTAAACTTGCGTGTCGTACAGGCTCTTTTAGGCCATTCCAGCCTTAATACGACCCAGATTTACACCCATGTTGATATGCGCTATCTGCTTGAAACACATAAAATGTACCATCCACGAGCATAGAAATAAGATGAAATACTAAGGACTAACAACATGAAAAACAAGATGATAGTTCTGGTTACACTCCATGCTTTGCTGCTTGCCGCGGGCGTGACTGGCTGCAAACGTAAAGCCCATGATCAGGCACAGCTGGAAAAAGTGCGCGTGGTTCTGGACTGGACGCCAAACACCAACCACACAGGACTTTACGTTGCCCAAGCCTTGGGTTACTTTGCCGAACAGGGTTTGGAGGTACAAATCATCCAACCCGGTGAAAACACCGCCGAAAAGATCGTCGCCTCCGGTCAGGCGGAGTTTGGCGTCAGTTATCAGGAAAGTGTGACCATCGCCCGGGCTGAGAGCCTCCCCATCCGTTCTATCGCCGCCATTATCCAGCACAATACCTCCGGCTTTGCCGCGTTGGCCAGAAGCAATATCAAGTCGCCCAAGGACTTCGAGTTCAAACGCTACGGCAGTTCCGGCTGGCCTTCCGAACTTGCCATCCTGCGCCAGGTGATGCATGCAGCTGATGCGTTTACCGACAGCATCCAGATCGTTTCCGGAGTATATGATTTCTTCTCCACTATCGGCAAGGACATCGACCTGGCCTGGATTTACTACGGCTGGGACGGCGTTCAGGCGAAGCTGCGGGGCATCGATATCACCTTCATCCCCGTGCGCGATCTCGATCCTGTTTTCGATTTCTACACCCCGGTGCTGATCTGCAACGAGGAACTGATCAACCTGCGCCCTGAAACTGTAAAAGTTTTTATGGCAGCGGTTGCCAAGGGCTACAACTATTGCATCGCCCAACCGGCCCAGGCCGCCAAGATCCTGCTCAAAGCCGTTCCGGAACTGGATCCCGCGCTGGTGGAAGCCAGCCTGCTTTATCTCAAAGACCAGTTCAAAGCCGACGCACCCCGCTGGGGCTACCAAAAACCAGAGGTCTGGCAGCGCTTCGCCCAGTGGATGCACCAGAAGCGGATCATCCCCATCGGCGTGATCGCCGAGGACGCCTACACCAACGAGTTCCTGCCCTGATGCCCATTCTGCAGACCGTCGGCCTCAGCAAATCCTTCCTCTGGACCGGCAAACCGCGACTGATTCTGGACAGCATCTCCTTCCGCATGGAGGCAGGCACTTTCGTCTGCATCGTCGGCCCCAGCGGTTGCGGTAAAAGCACCTGGCTGGAATTGCTGGCAGGTATTACCAAACCCGACTCCGGCCAGATCTTCTACCAGGGACGGGAGATCACAGGCAGCAGCGGATTTCTGGGTTATATGCCGCAGGACGATTTGCTCTTTCCCTGGCTGAACGTGACCGAGAACGCCCTGCTCCCGGCCAGGATCAAACACAGCGGCCTGAAAGCCGCCCGCAGCCAAATCGACCGCCTGCTCCCGGTTTTTGGACTCCAGGAGCATGCCCGCCACCTGCCTTACCAACTCTCCGGCGGCCTGCGCCAACGCGCCGCTTTTCTGCGCGCCGTGATGACCGAGACCGAACTGCTGCTGCTGGACGAACCCTTCGCCAGCCTGGATGCCATTACCAGACTGCAACTACAAGACTGGCTTAAGATTATCACTAGAAAGTTAAACCTAAGCATTATACTCGTTACCCACGATATCGATGAGGCAATCAATCTGGCCGATGAGATCCACGTGTTTCGCGGGCAACCAGGACGTTTGGCAGGATGCAATACCGTCGATGATGCCCTCCGCAACAACCAGACGGCACGACAGGCCATCAAATTGCGTATCCTGGAACTGGTTAGAAGCGGGATCGCTGACGCCGACCGCGCCAGAGACAACTGATAAGCCTATGTGTCTCTCTTACAAACCGAAAGGGTCAGGATTCAGTGGTCGGAATCAAGTGGGTGGCGGAT
>CAYXEF010000067.1:0-3676 GCA_964463825.1 uncultured Candidatus Cloacimonadota bacterium
CATTACGGACAAAGTCCGCAGTGAGTCCGCAGTGAGTCCGCAATGATAGCGGGCAAGCTGCAGGGATTTCATATGACCAGAGTAAATCAGGCTCAGTAAATCAGGCTCATAAATCAGGCTCATGTTTATTCTTGGTGGATGAGGGACACGTGTCTTGTCAATCATCGACTGTCGGATAAAGCCATAGCTTTCAGCGAGGGCTAATGTTAATCATCTTCCTTCCGGCGATGGGGAAAATGCAGACACACAGCAGAGAGAGGAAAAAAACTTGACAAAAACGGGAGGCCAGGCCTGTGTATTTATGGAATCGAATTCCGATATTACATAGAATCTGGATGAGAATATGGTCACAAGAGAGATGCAGATCAATCTGCCGGATCTGACAAAAGGTTTTCCGGTAGTAACGATCACAGGGCCCAGGCAATCAGGTAAGACGACTCTGGCCAGGATGGCTTTCCCGGATCACAAATACCTCGATCTGGAGAATCTGGTGTTGCGTCAGATGGCCAAAGAGGACCCGGCAGCGTTGCTTTCCGACCGACAGGGCTACTACATTCTGGACGAGTTTCAATACGAGCCGCAGATCCTGTCCCTGGTGAAGAGCCTGGTCGATGCGAACCTGATCGATGGCCAGTTCGTATTGACGGGATCGAACCAGTTTTCGATGATGAAGGATGTGTCGCAATCTTTGGCCGGGCGGACAGCGATCCTGGAACTACTGCCATTCACGACCCGGGAAGCCTATCCAGATAGCGCGGCTTCGTTGAACAAACTAATCTTCCGGGGGCTGTATCCGCGTCTGGTGGCGCAGAAAATGAAACCCGGGCTCTTTTACGATTCCTATATCAGGACATATCTCCAGAGGGATGTCCGGCTGCTGACCAATGTCCAGAACATGGATGCCTTCACGCGTTTTCTGGGTTTATGCGCCGGACGCACCGGTTCCATCCTGAACAAGGAATCATTGGCCAACGACACAGGAGTGGACGGCAAAACAATCAGCAACTGGCTTTCAGTGCTGCAAGCCAGCTACATCATCTATTTGCTGCGACCCTGGCATGGCAATGTGTCCAAGCGGCTGATCAAGAGCCCCAAACTGTATTTTTTCGACACCGGGCTGGCCTGCAACCTACTACAGATCAGGGGAGCAGACGATATCACCAATCACCCGCTGCGAGGAAACCTGTTTGAAACTTATGTGGTATCAGAAACCCTCAAGTTTTATCATAACCGGGGGATCAGGCCACCGCTCAGTTTTTACCGCGAAGCAGGCGGCAGGGAGATCGATCTGATCATAGACAAAAGCGGAAAACTCTATCCCTTGGAGATAAAATCCGCCAGCTCGGTAAACAGTTCTTTTCTGGATAACCTGAAAAAATTCGCCGCTTTGGGCTTGAATTCCGGGAAGGGTAATTTGGTTTACACAGGCGAACACAGCTGGGACCAAGACCATTGCCGGTTGGTGGGATGGCAGGATCTGGTGCCGGAATTGGATAAGATCGAGTAAAGCAAAAAGAGCGGGTTGGCACCCGCTCCATCTATATATGGGGAGATTAGTGAGGGATTAGTCTGGCCGGTTTTCCCGCGTCAGGTTTTCCGCCTTGTCGATAAGTTGCAGGAATTCCTTGCGGTAGCCGCCGGGATCGGCGCCCAGATTGTCTTTGGCAAGGGAGCGGGCCAGTTCCCAGCTCATGGCGCCCTTGAATTCGCTGACCTGCAGCAGCATGGCGTATCCCGCCGCGGCAGCCGAAAACAGGAAGGTTTGCGAGACGTCCTCGAGACCGAGGGTTTTGTTGTAGACCGGAGTTTCCAGCGGAATGCTGGTATCGCCGTCGGGCTGCTTGTAGCGCAGTTTGACGGTCATGAGTTCGGGTGATTTGCGGGCGTCGTCGCTGACTTTCAGGTCCTGATACCTGAGGGGATCAACGCCCGGGATTTCCTCTTCTGAGGCGGCGGGAATGATCTCATAAAGGGCGGTAACGGAGTGTCCCGCGCCCAGTTCGCCGGCGTCCTTGGTGTCGTCTTTGAAGTCTTCGTCGCGCAGCAGGCGGTTTTCATAGCCGATCAGCCGGTAGGCCTTTACGTGCGCGGGATTGAACTCCACCTGTAATTTGACGTCCTTGGCGATGGTGAAGAGCGTGGCGCCCATTTCGTTGACCAGCACTTTGCGGGCTTCCATGATGTCGTCGATGTAGGCGTAGTTGCCGTTGCCTTTGTCCGCCAGCAGTTCGAGCCGGTTGTCCTTGTAATTGCCCATGCCGAAGCCCAGGACGGTGAGGAAGACGCCCTGGTTGCGGTTATCCTCGATCAGCCGGGTCATGTCCGCGTCCGAAGAAACGCCGATGTTGAAGTCGCCGTCGGTGCAAAGGATGATGCGGTTGTTGCCTCCCGGGATGAGGTTTTCCACCGCGGTCTTATACGCCAGCTGGATGCCCGCTCCGCCGGCTGTGGAACCGCCGGCTTCGAGGTTGTCGATGGCGGCGGAGATTTTGGCCTTTTCCTCACCGGAAGTAGGAGGCAGCACGAGTCCCGCGGCGCCGGCATAGACCACGATCGCCACCCGGTCCTTGGGACGCAGGTTGTCCAACAGCAGTTTCATGGATTGTTTGACCAAGGGTAGTTTGTTCGGATAATCCATGGATCCGGAGACGTCGAGCAAAAAGACGAGGTTATTGGCCGGGGCCAGGCTCATGTCGATCTTGCGTCCCTGGATGCCGATGTGCACGAGATTGTGCCTGGGATTCCAGGGACAGACACCAAGTTCCGTATAGACTGAGAAAGGATGCTCGCCCTTGGGTTCGGGATAGTCATAGCTGAAGTAATTGATGATTTCCTCGCCGCGGACGGTGTTGGGCGTGGGCAATTGGCCCTGGTTGAGCAGGCGCCGCACATTGCTGTAGGTGGCGGTGTCCACGTCGATGGAAAAGGTGGAAAGCGGGTCCGTGAGTGGGCTGTGGAAGATGTTGGGCGTGATGGCGTTGTAGTCCTCGGTGTTCCAGTCGGGCGGGTAGAATGAGGTAACGCCGGGCTGGATCTGCATCAGGTTATTGCCAGACTCGCTCATGCCGTCCATCAAATAGTATACCTCGTTGGCCCGGCCACCGCGAATATGGAGTTTGGCAGGCATTGGTTGTAAAACGTCACGTTTAAGCCGGATATCCAGTTTTTTGGCTTTGCCGCTTTTGATGGAAATGTCTTGCTTCACCCAAGTCTCATATCCCTGCAGGGAAGCCTCGATATCATACTTTCCGGGCATGAGGCCGCGGATGAGATAACTGCCGTCGAAGTCCGAACTGGTCGAAGTGACGTATTGACCGGCCAGATAGCAATCGATCTTGACGCTGTCCAGTTTCTGCCCGCCCGATTCCCGCGCCACACCGTACAGAGTGCCGGTGTTCGCGCTGGCAGATGCTTCCTGCCCTTTCTGGATTTCTTCGGGAGGCGTTCCAACAGTAGTAGGCATAATAATCACATTATTGTCTTTCCGCAAAACTTGCGAGAGGCTGGTGGTTTTGCCGGCCTTGATCTCCACATCCTTGACCACGACGGGAGTGTAGCCGATGAGCGCGTACCTGACCGCATACGTTCCCGGCGGAATATTGCGCAATTCCGATGTGCCTTTGGCGTTGGTCTGGCCGCCAGTTATACGCAATGAATCTTTCAAGATGGACACATT
>CAYXEF010000067.1:3776-8621 GCA_964463825.1 uncultured Candidatus Cloacimonadota bacterium
TGGCGTTGGTCTGGCCGCCAGTTATACGCAATGAATCTTTCAAGATGGACACATTGACATATTCCAGGGCTTTGCCCTTATCATCGCGGACCTTGACATTCAGGCGCCCGGTGGCGGCGGCGGAGATCAGCGCCAGGGCGAAGAGCATGAGGATCGGTAGAAGTTTCTTGGTCATCGTTCCTCCCAAAACAGAACTGTGTGACTAAAACTATTACCCTCCACTGTGTAAATCCCTTTATCCGGATCTGGCCGGACCGGCAGGAAAAAAGAAATGGGGGAGCTGTGCGTGCTCCCCCAAGGGGTTGTGCTCAGAGTGTTTATGCTCTAGAACAGGGTGTAGCTGATACCGATGCCCAGGATCTCCTTCCACTGCAGTTCATCGACCAATTCCTTGTCGTACATGAAGTCCAGGCTGAAGTTGACAGCCAGCATTTTCCACAGTTTGAAGCTGAGCATGTTTTCCCACTTGTAGTCCAGGGCTTTCCAGTCCTCGTTAGGCAGTTCGTCGGATTTGGAATTGAACAAGGCCTGGTAGGCAGAGAGGCGTGAATTGTAGCTGGCGTTGAGGGCGGAGAGGATGTGTTTGAGTTCCGCCACGGCTTCCACGCCGCCGTCGATCGGGATATCGTCCAGGCGGCGGTTGTAGTTCTCGCGCAGGGCGCCGCCGAGACGGGCGGAGAGCTTGGTTTTCTCGCCATCCAGGATGGTTCGCATGATACCGGCGCTTTCGGTAAAAAGCATGGGATTGACCAGGAGGGTCTCGTCGCCGGGAATTTCGTCCAGGAATTGCGACTGCATGCGGCCTGCCACATAGGGATCGACGAAGCTGCGCAGCGTGAATTGAAAGAGCGTCTCGAGGTCGATTTTGTCCGTGGATTTCTGCGGCTCTTCCCAGTATTTTTCGCCCAGGGCGTTCTCTCTCTGCATGTGGGTCTGGCCGAAGGAGAGATTGAGCGTGGTCTTGTTCCGCAGCCATTCCTTTATCTGTTTTTGGGCGGTGCTGTTGGAGGCGGCGACCCAGGTGATGTTGCTGAGTTCGGAGCCGGTCCAGTTGTCGCTGTAAGCGCTTTGGGTGAGGTTGAACATCAGGTCGGAATCCAGTTCCCAGCCTTCCGCAGCCAGCAGGCCGGCGCTGGAAACAAGCAGAACGAGGGTGAAGGTCTTGAGCAGATTCATGGTGATTCTCCTTGTTATGCCCAGATGCCAGCTTGGTTCAGGGCGAGTTTGATCTTCTCCAGCAGTTCGGACTGGACAGCGCCCATTTCTGCGTTTGTGACGTGCGCCGTGATGCCGAACTTGATCTCGCCCGCGCTGGCGTCGGCGATGGAGACTCCGGGCGCGGGTTCTTTCAGGACTCGGCTTTCGGCTTGCAGGATGCCCTTGAGGATGTCGCGGGCCTTGTTCAGGTCGGTGGTGCCGGGCACTGCCACAGCCAGTTCGATCTTGCGGGTGGGCATGGCGGAGAAATTGGTGATCGCGCCTCCGGCGATGGCGGCGTTGGGGACGATGATCTTCTTGTTGTCGCCGGTGAGGATGGTGGTGCTCATGATGCCGATGTCATGCACGGTACCGGTCTGTCCGCCGGCGATAACGGCGTCGCCGATCTTGAAGGGCTTGAGCGAGGCCAGCATGAATCCGGCGGCGAAATTGGCAAACTGCCCCTGCAGGGCCATGCCGATGGCCAGGACTGCGGCGCCGAGGATCACCATCAGGGACGAGGTCTTGATTCCCAGGGCGCTCATGGCGCCGATGATCACGACGATCAACAGGATGGCGTTGAAGACGTTGCCCAAAAAATTGGCCATGGTCTGGTCCATCCTGCCTTTCTGCAACATCTTGCTCATCATTCTGCTGATGCCTTTGGCGATCCATTTCCCGATGACGAAGATCAGAATCGCGATGATCAGCCTGATTCCGTAAATCTGGACATACTTGAGGACTTTTTCCCAAAACTCGGGCGTGACCAGACGGCTGGCCTTGCCCACGGTATTGGCGACCACGGTGTCTGCCACCACAGAGTCCGCTTGTAAAAGGATAGGCATAGTTTACTCCTTTCTGTTATTGGTGTTCGGTCAATGATCCGGTATCCGGGCGCGAGACGGTATTGCGCCTCAGATATCTGCCATCAATAAAGATAAATATAAGGGTTTTGATGCCCTTGACAAGGATAATTTTGCGGGGCAAGTTTCCCGGGGCAGTCTGACCTGGCCAGCCGGTGGCCTCCGTGGTCAGGGCTGTCAGCGGTTCAGCCCAGTTCCGGATAGAGCGGGAATTTGTCCGTCAGTTCGCGGACCTCGGCTTTCATCGCGGCCAGGTATTCCTCGTCGCCGTGGTTGTCGCGCACCCTTTTGATGAAGGCGGCGATCAGTTTCATTTCCTCTGAGCCCATGCCGCGCGTGGTGACGGAAGGTGTTCCCAATCTGACGCCGGAGGCGACGAAGGGGCTGCGGGTGTCGAACGGCACGGTGTTCTTGTTGGCGGTAATGCCCGCCAGGTCGAGCGCTTCCTCCATTTTCTTGCCGCTGGGGCCGCCTTCTTCCTCGGTGCCCATGTTCAGCAGCATGAGATGCGTGTCCGTGCCGCCGGAAACAAGTTTGAAGCCTTGTTCCGCCAGCGCGGCGGCCAAGGCCTGGGCATTGTCCTTTACCTTCAGCTGATAGTCTTTGAAGGCGGGCTGCAAGGCTTCTTGGAAAGCGGCGGCCTTGCCGGCAATGGCGTGCATGAGGGGGCCGCCCTGGATGCCGGGAAAGACCTTGCCGTCGATCTCTTTGGCGTATTGCTCCTTGCAGAGGATGATGCCGGCCCGCGGCCCGCGCAGGGTCTTGTGCGTGGTCGAGGTAACCACATCGGCGTAGGGCACGGGATTCATGTGCAATCCGGCCGCGACCAGGCCAGCGATGTGGGCCATGTCCACCAGTAGTTTGGCGCCGCACTTGTCCGCGATCTCGCGGAAGCGGGCAAAGTCCATCTTGCGCGGATAGGCCGAAGCTCCGGCCAGGATCATTTGGGGCTTGTGCTCGAGGGCCATGCGCTCCAGTTCATCGTAATCGAACTGCTCGGTTTGTGGGTTGACCGTGTAGTGGACGATCTTGTAGAACTGGCCGCTGAAGGAGAGAGGATGTCCGTGGGTCAGGTGGCCGCCATGGGCCAGTTCCAGCGAGAGCACGGTATCGCCGGGTTGGACGAGGGCAAAATAGGCTGCCATGTTGGCCTGTGAACCGCTATGCGGCTGGACGTTGGCGTGTTCGGCGCCGAAGAGTTGTTTGGCGCGTTCGATGGCCAGGCGCTCCACCTCGTCGATATGTTCGCAGCCGCCGTAATAGCGGCCGTAGAGGTCGTAGTTGATCTTGCCGGTTTTTTTGCTCCAGCGGTAGGGATAGCCCTCGGCGTATTTGTTGGTCAGGACGCTGCCCTGGGCCTCCATCACGGCGAGAGAGGTGAAGTTTTCGGAGGCGATCAGCTCGAGATTCTCGCGCTGGCGCTTGAGTTCGGCCGCCATGGCCGCATAGAGTTCTGGATCCTGCATCTGGATGTATTTCACTGGTATTCTCCTTCTATATCTGATATCTTTTGTATGCGTCGTTGGTGCCTGCCGCCCTCGTATTCCGCTTCCAGCCAGGCGTTGATGATCTCCAGCGCGTAGGGAACCGCGGTGAAGCGGGCAGCCAGGCAAAGTACATTGGCGTCGTTGTGCCGCCGCGACAGCCTTGCCACGTCCGTGTTGCAGCAGAGTGCGGCGCGGATGCCGGGGATCTTGTTCGCCGTAATGCTCATGCCGATACCGCTGCCGCAGATCAAAACTCCCTTTTCCGCCTCGCCTAGGGCGACGGCCTTGGCGGCCGGTCCGCCGGTGTCCGGATAATCGGCCGGATCGGGTGAATGGGTGCCGAAATCAAGGAAACTGATATCCGGGAAAGCGCCCTTGATGGCTTCTTTGAGTTCGAAGCCGGCGTGATCAGAGGCGATGGCGACCTTCATTTTTGCTCCGCCAACAGGCAGGACAGGGCCACGCAGTAATACTTGGAGGCGGCACTTTCGCTGCGGCTCTTCACTACAACGGGCTTTACCGTGCCCTGGATCAGGCCGGCCAGTTCAGCGCACGCGAAGAGCATCAAGCCCTTGTAGAAACTATTGGCGCTGTCCAGGCTGGGAAAGATGAGGATATCGGCGTCGCCGGCGATGGGGGTGTCCACCCCCTTGACCGCTCTGGCCTCGGGATCGCAGGCCAGAAAGACATCCAGCGGTCCGTCGACCACACAGTTCCTGATCTGGCCGCGCTCGGCCATTTTGCATAACTGCGCGTATTCCAGGGTTACCGGCTGGCCGGGACCGACCTTTTCCGTGGCGGCGATGAGGGCGACTTTGGGCCGCTCGATGCCGAAACGGCGGGCCATGGCCACGCTATAGTTGATCATGGCGATTTTCTGGTCCAGGTCGGGGGCGGGCAGCACGGCCGTGTCGCTGATGAACAGCAGTTTATGATAGCGCGGGAGCTCCAGCGCGCAGACGTAGCTCATCACGGCCTTGGGCGGCAGCAGGCCCAGTTCCTTGTGCAACACGGCCTTGAGGAACTTGTCCGTGCCCACCAGACCCTTCATCAAAACGTCTGCCGCGCCGCTTTTGACGAGGCTTACAGCTTCAGAGACCGTGCGTCCGTCATCCGGGACATCCTGAATCTCAAACAAGCCCGGATCGATGTTCTCCTGCTCGCAGACAGCCTCGATGCGCGAGCGTCCGCCCAATAGAATGCCGTGTACAAAGCCTTCTTGCGCGGCCCGGGCGATTGAGGCCAGGGTATTGGCGTCCTCGGCGGCGGCCACGGCGATGCGGGTCTTGACGCCGCGG
>CAYXEF010000067.1:8721-11165 GCA_964463825.1 uncultured Candidatus Cloacimonadota bacterium
CCGCAGACTTCGCTGTGCACGCCTTTGATCTGGGCGCTTTCCTGGTCCACGATCATGTCAAAGCCCAGCGGGCCTTCCACGATAGCGCCTTTGATCTGCCCGCGCTGCGCCATTTTGGCGATAATGGCCGCTTCGGCGCAGGAGACGATCTTGGGCAACGTCTGCTCGGAGGCCGCCTGCAGGCCGACTTTGGGCTTCTCGATACCCAGAAACTGCGCCACTTTGATGAGGTAGTTGACGATGGCCACTTTTTGCGCCAGATCCGGCAGCGGGATGATCGCCACGTCGCCGAAGATCAGGAGTTTGTGATAGTTGAGCGGCTCGGCCACGGTCACGTGGGAGAGGATGGCGCCGTTGTCCATGAGGCCTTTTTCCTTGTTCAGGATGGCCTTCATGTAGCGGTCTGTGGAGAGCAGGCCTTTCATGAGAAAATCCCCTTCGCCGGCGTTGATCAGTTCCACAGCCCGGCTGGCGGCGGCGAGGTCGGAATCCGTGTGCACGATACGAAACACGGAGGGGTCGATCCCTTCCTTCTCGCACACTTTTTTGATCTGGTTTTCGTCCCCGACCAGGATGCCTTCGATGAGGTCCATTGCCACAGCCTGATGCACAGCGCAAATGGTGTGGGCGTCCACCGCCCAGGCCGCCACGAGGCGCTTGTTGGGCAGCGGCCGCAAGATATCGAACATCTGGTCCAGTTTGGTTATCTGCATTGAGTCTCCCTTTTTTATATCTGATACATTGTATAGCAGTTAAATGCGGTTCAGGACGCCGGTTCCGGGGTGTTGCCGGAGGAGGGTGGATACAGGATCTCGGAAGCAGCCAGCCGGATATCCCGGCGCGGATCCCAGAGCTCAAACCGGAAGCGGTACAAAAGCCCGCTCCGGCCCGATATGCTATCCACACTGCCTTGCAGCCAGGCATCGGCGCCGCTGGCCAAGGCAGCGTTCCGGTCCCCGGACCGGAACCCGGCGTCGGTACCTTCGGGCCACAGGCCGCGGGGCACGACCAGCCGCAGTTGTCGGCTTTCCAACAGCGCCTGGCAGAGTTCCAGCCGCAGTTGGGTCAGAGGCAGTTCCAATTTCTCCACAGCGGTCAACTCCCCGACCAGCAAGGCCGGCAATTCACCGTCCCCAGAGGCTGGAACATCATGCCAACCGGCCCGCAGTACTTCTTCCGCCAGCAGCTTCGCCGCGGCGCGGGTATCGGCCTCGGTCCAGCTGTGGCCTGCACTGGCGGCGCAGGCTGCCAAACTGAGCAGGCAGAAGAGGAGGAGCGTAACTTTTACCATTGCAATAGTCATTCATCCGGGCTATTATTTAGGTGTGCGCAACACAGATGTGAAGCCATTGTGTGTGCTCTGGTTAAGAAAAAAACATGTTCCCGCGAGCATTTGATATTTGTCAAGCGCAATTTTGCCGATGCTGGGGCGCCCATGTTTTTTACTTGTCAGATTTGCGCCGTTCAGGAATGTGTATCTCAACAACAAGCTCAAGGAGTTGGATTATGACTATCGGAACCTTTGTCGGACTCGCTTTTGCACTCTTTGTGATCGTGCTGATTTCGCGCGGGATCATCGTCGTGCGGCAGGCCGAAGTGGTGATCGTGGAGCGTTTGGGAAGATATTTCAAGACCCTCACCTCCGGCATTCACATCATCGTGCCCATTTTCGACAAGATGCGCCCCATCCACTGGCGTTACAACAAAGCGGACTACCGCGGCAACACCGTCATGGTGCAGCGCGTGGAAAACCGCATCGACCTGCGCGAGACGGTCTACGACTTCCCCCGCCAGAACGTGATCACCAGCGACAACGTCTCCATCAACATCAACGCCCTGCTCTATTTCCAGGTCACCGACCCCTACAAGGCCGTGTATGAGATCGGCAACCTGCCCGAGGCGATCGAGAAACTCACCCAGACCTCGCTGCGTAACGTGATCGGCGAACTGACCCTGGATTTCACCCTCACTTCGCGCGACACCATCAACGCCAAACTGCGCGACATCCTGGACGAAGCCACCGACAAGTGGGGCGTCAAGGTCAACCGTGTGGAATTGCAGGAGATCCTGCCCCCGGAAGAGATCCGCACCGCCATGGAAAAGGAAATGCGCGCCGAACGCGACAAACGCGCCAAGATGCTCACCGGTGACGCCGAACGCGAATACCAGATCCGCGTGGCGGACGGCGAGAAGCAGGCCAAGATCGCCCGCGCCGAAGGTGAAGCCCAGGCCAAACTGCTGGTCGCCGAGGCCGAACGCAAGTCCATCCAGCTGATCGCCGACGCCGTCAAAGGCAGCGGCACCGATCCCGCCCAATACCTTGTCGCGCTGAAGTATGTGGCAGCCTTCCAGGAAGTCACCAAACAAGGCGACAAAACCGTCGTCATCCCTTACGAATCCTCCGCTCTGCTGGGCTCCGTCAAGACCCTGGCCAACATATTCGA
>CAYXEF010000067.1:11265-14485 GCA_964463825.1 uncultured Candidatus Cloacimonadota bacterium
CTTACGAATCCTCCGCTCTGCTGGGCTCCGTCAAGACCCTGGCCAACATATTCGAGAAATAAATCACCCCTTTGGAGTTCAAAGCGCACTTGCCCGCCCGGGGTAGTTTCCTGGCTGCGAGGCGCTTTGGGCTTCAGGGCGGCGGCGCGGTCTGCAGTCCGAACCGGATGCTGCACTGCGGCGGGTTTTACATCCTGCCGGGCCGGTTTGAACTTCAGATTACGCTGACAAGAACCAATAAAAGGAGAACAGCACCATGTCTGAAATCGTCTATCTGAAAGGACGTGAAATACTGGATTCGCGCGGCAATCCGACCGTGGAGGCCGATATCGAACTGGCCAGCGGGATCACCACCCGCGCGGCGGTGCCCAGCGGCGCCTCCACCGGAGAACGCGAGGCCGTGGAACTGCGTGACGGCGATAAAGCCCGCTACGGCGGCAAAGGCACCCTCAAAGCCGTGGACAACATCGACAAGATCATTGCCCCGGCCCTCGTTGGGATGGAATCCAGCTCCCAGCCCGAGCTGGACCGCGTAATGCTGGCCCTGGACGCCACGCCCAACAAGGCCAAACTCGGCGCCAACGCGATTCTGGCCGCCTCCATGGCCGCCGCCCGCGCCAGCGCCCTGGAACTCGACCTGCCCCTCTACCGTTATCTGGGCGGCGCCAACGCCCTCACCCTGCCTGTGCCCATGAGCAACATCATCAACGGCGGCGCGCACGCGGACAACAACGTGGACATCCAGGAATTCATGGTCATGCCTCTGGGCGCCAGGAATTTCCGCGAAGCCCTGCGCATGAACGCCGAGACCTTCCACGCGCTCAGGTCCATCCTCAAAAAACGCGGCCTGGCCACCGGCGTCGGCGACGAAGGCGGCTTCGCGCCCGACCTCAAGTCCAACGAGGAAGCCCTGGCCGTGATCGTGGAAGCGATCTCCGCCGCCGGTTACCAGCCAGGCAAAGACGTTTACATCGCCCTCGACGCCGCTGCCTCCAGCTTCTGGAAAGACGGCAAATACCGATTTGAAGGCCAGACGGTGGATTCCGCCTTCATGATCGACTTCTATCTGCGTATGGTGGAGAAATACCCCATCGTCTCGCTCGAGGACGGCCTGGCCGAAAACGACTGGGAGGGCTGGAAACGGCTCTACGAAACCCTCGGCAAGCGCATCCAGATCGTGGGCGACGACATCTTCGTCACCAATCCCGCCATCATCCGCCGCGGCATCGCGGAAGGAGTCGCCAACAGCGTCCTGATCAAACTCAACCAGATCGGCAGCGTCAGCGAAACCCTCGACGCCATCAACATCGCCCATGCCGCCGGCTGGACCTGCGTGGTCTCACACCGCAGCGGCGAAACCGGCGACACTTTCATCGCCGACCTCGCCGTGGCCATGAACACCGGCCAGATCAAGACCGGATCCCTCTCCCGCAGCGAACGCGTGGACAAATACAACCAGCTGCTGCGCATCGAGGAGGAACTGGGCGCCAATGCCCGCTTCCCCGGTCGCGCCGCAATCAAACAACTGAACTGAATCCCCCTGTCAAGATAACACACGCCATCAGGGGCGGGAGTTTTCCCGCCCCTTTTCTATTTGTCTGCCAGGCAAGCCATTACTGAATCTGCCCCGGTCTGGCTCCGGCTGTCATTGCGCTATCATTGCGCACTCATTACGGACAAAGTCCGCAGTGAGTCCGCAGTGAGTCCGTAATGATAACCGGAGCGGAGTCGGTTCGGACCGGGGAGATTTTCTGCTTCGACCGAATGAGCTTGACAGATTGTTGCTCCGCGCACATCATGCCAATAGTGTGCTCGGCTACGCGTGCGTAACAAGAAAAGAATAGGAAATAGCAATGAAAGCACCCTTGCAGTCTTGCCTGGCGCTCGTTTTGGCTCTTCAACTGCCGGCCATCACCGGTTAGTGAGACAAGCCCTTTACTCTGGACACAGAAATTCAGGAGTATATATGAGACGATTGCATGTGTTGACAATCCTGGCCGCGATAGCCTTACTGGCTTTGCTGGCGGCCTGCGAGCATAACACCCAGCCAAAGCCCAAAGGCGAAATGCCGGTTTCGGTCAACCTGCTGCCCGCTTTGGTGCACAACCTCGATGTGACGCGGGTACGGGTGATCGTCACCAGAGGAGACTTTTCGCAGGAGCTGGATCTCGCCATCGCGGGCAGCTCGGCCTCGGGTACCTTTACTGATCTGGAGATCGGGACCTACGCTATCGATGTAGAGGTCTACGAAGGCCTGAACCTGATCGCCACCGGCAGCGGCACCGGCACCGTCAGTCCGGGCGAAACCACCACAGTTCACATCACGCTGCACTTTGTCGACGGCAATCTGGAGGTGGTGGTGGATTGGGGCCTGCCCTATGAGGATTGCCGGCGCGTTTTACTGGTCGGCAACAGCCACACCTATTTCAACGGCGGGGTGGACACGCATTTACAGGCTCTGATCGATGCCGTTCATCCGGATTGGAACGCCTCCGTCAGCGCCCACACCATGGGCGGTTACACGCTGGAGCAGCACTACAACGATCCCGCCACGCTCAGCGCCATCGCCAGCGGCGGCTGGGATCTGGTGATCCTGCAGGAGCAGAGCAGCCGGCCGATGAACGATCCGGCGCTGTTTTACCAGTATTCCGTCCTGCTTTCGGACGCAATCTCCCAGGCCGGAGCCCTGACCGGCTTTTACATGACCTGGGCCTGGCGCAACAATCCGGAGATGTATGAGCCGGTACGCGACGCTTATTACTATATCGGCGCCTATCTGGACGCTCTGGTGGCGCCGGCGGGTGTGGCCTGGCACAACGCGTCCGCCGACACTCTGGACTTCAGCCTCTATGCCCCGGACAACTACCATCCCAGTTTGCAAGGGACCTATCTGGTCGCCTGTTTGATGCTGGCCAGGATCTGGAACATGAATCCCATCGGCAACAGCTATATCCCTGCCGGGATCAGCACCGCAGAAGCCGCTTACCTGCAGGTTTTGGCCTGGACCACCGTGCAGGAGGAACACGCCCGAAGCGCCCCGTCGCACAAATTGCCTCCCTCCACGCCGCTGTGGCATCCGCTGCCCGATCCCGATGCAGTCCAGCGCGCGCTGCTGGCCAGTTGACGCCACGATTTCGCTTGACAGGCAAGGCGCGGGGAAATTAGTTGCTCAATACGGTGCATCTCTAGCTCAGTTGGTAGAGCAACTGACTCTTAATCA
>CAYXEF010000068.1:0-14086 GCA_964463825.1 uncultured Candidatus Cloacimonadota bacterium
AGGAGAACACACCATGTATGACAAGATAATGGAGCGAGCCCGCGCCTACGAATCTGAAAGCGTGCGCTATCTCACCGATATGATCCGCATCCCGGCCTTTTCCACCAAGGAAAAGGAGATCGTGGAATACCTGCTCAAAGAAATGCAGGCCGCCGGATTCGACGAGGCCTATATCGATCCGCTGGGCAACGTACTCGGCCGGATCGGCAACGGGCCGCGCGTCATCGCTTTCGACGCCCACATCGACACCGTCTATCCCGGTGATCTGGCGCTCTGGGACTTCGATCCCTTCACGCCGCAGGTCAAAGACGGCAAGGTCTGGGGCCGCGGTTCCGTGGACCAGGAAGGCGGCATGGCCTCCATGCTCACGGCCGCGCGGATCATTAAAGACCTCGGCCTGAACGACAAATTCAGCGTCTGGTTCACCGGCACCGTGATGGAAGAGGATTGCGACGGCCTCTGCTGGCAATACATCATCCGCGAGGACAAGCTGGTTCCGGAACTGGTGGTAATCACCGAGCCCACGAATATGAATATCTATCGCGGGCATCGCGGCCGCATGGAAATGCAGGTGAGTGTTCAGGGCCTGTCCTGCCACGGTTCGGCACCCGAGCGCGGAGTAAACGCGATCTACAAGATCAGCCGCATAGCTTTGGAAATAGAGAAGTTGCACGAGCGGCTGCGGGTCGACGAGTTTCTGGGCAAAGGCTCGGTCTGCGCCACGGAAGTCCATTTCACCGGGCCATCGCAATGCGCCGTGCCGGACAGCGCGCGCCTGCATCTGGACCGCCGCCTCACTTGGGGCGAAACCAAGGACAGCGCTATCGCGGAGGTTCGCGAAGCCTGCAAACTCGCCGGTGAGCCGGACGCCCGCGTCGAGGTCCTGCAATACTCCGAGGCCGCCTTCACCGGCTTAGTCTATCCCACCGAGAAGTACTATCCCACCTGGGTCACGCCGCCCGACTCGACCTGGCTGAATGCGGCCCGCGAAGCCTATGAGCAAACCCTCAAGCGCGTTCCGAAGGTCGATAAATGGACCTTTTCCACCAACGGCGTGGCCATCGCCGGCATGCACAAGATCCCCTGCATCGGACTCGGACCGGGCAACGAGGTCTATGCCCACGCGCCCAACGAAGCCACGCCAATTGAGCATCTGACGCAGGCCGCCGCTTTCTACGCCGCCCTGGTCTACGCACTCAACCAATGAGCTACTTCAAAGGCTGGCGCTGCACGGATTGTGGCGAAGATTACGCGCGGGACGAGGTCCGCTACCTCTGTCCCCGCTGCGCTGCGGACTATCGGGCGGGAATGCCGCTGCCGGGAGTGTTGGAAGCGGTTTTTGACTATCTGGCCATCGGCGTCGAATCCGAGAAGGTGAACGAGCCGGCCCGGCTCGGTATACAATGGATCACAGAGATACTGTCTCCGCTGGATACTTGCTATCTGCCATCCCTGCCGGTCGGCCGCACACCCTGTTTCTTTCCTGAACGCCTGGCCGAGGCTCTGGATCTGGAATTCCTGTTTATTAAAAACGATTCCCTCAATCCCAGCGGCTCGCTCAAAGACCGCGCCTCCCAATTGCTGGTCGCGGAGGCTAACCGACTAGGAATCAATGAGATAGTCTGCGCCTCCACCGGCAATGCCGCCTCCTCGTTGGCCTGCCTTTGCGCCGCGGCCGGGAAAAAGGCCGTGATCTTTGCCCCGGAGGCCGCTCCACCGGCCAAACTGGCCCAGATCGAGGTACACGGAGCCGAACTGCACAAGCTGCGGGGCACTTATGACGACGCCTACATGGCGGCGCTGGAATACTCCGCCACACATGATTGCCTCAACCGCAACACGGCGTACCACCCGCTTACCATCGAAGGTAAAAAGACCGCCGGCTTGGAACTTTGGGCTCAGCTGGGCACCGTGCCGGACTGGATCGTGGTCCCCGTGGGCGATGGGGCCATTTTGGGCGGCATTCACAAAGCCTTTTGGGATCTGCTCAATTCCGCCATGATCGAAGCCGTGCCCCGGCTCCTGGCTGTTCAGGCTGCCAGATCAGACGCCATCACTTCCTATTGGGAGACAGGCACTTATACCGACGCCCGGGCGCCCCGCGGCATCGCCGATTCCATCAGCGTGCGGACTCCCGCCAATGCTAATTGGGCCGTGCGCGCGCTGCGCGAGTCCGAAGGCAAGGCCTTGCGTGTCTCGGATGCGGAAATCCTGCGTGACCAAAAGGAACTGGCGGCTCTGACCGGAGTGTTTGCCGAACCCTCCAGCGCTGCAGTACTTTCCGGGCTCAAAGCCGCCCTGGAGCGCGGTTGGATCGGGCGCCAACAGAGTGTGGTCCTGCTCATCACCGGGCATGGGCTAAAGGACATCAATGCAGTCAGATAGCCTCTATCCCGACGTTTGCGACTTCCATGTGCATGTCGGAGAACGCATCGGCGGTTTGGAACTGCGCGACGACTTAGCCGCGCTGGACAAAAAAGCCCGACGGCAAGGGATTGCGGCCATTGGCGCTTTCGTCACCGAGGAACCGGGACAGTCCCTCACCGATAAGTACCGGCGCATGCAAGCCGATGCCAGACAACACTTTGGCGGTCATGTCCACTGGCACCTGACCCCGACCTCCGCCACGGCTGAGGAACTGCTCCCGCTGCTGGAGGAAGGCTGCGACCTCAAGTTTTACACCACCTACAAGCAATCTGGCATTTTCAGTTCTTACGTTCAGATCGGCCGCTGGATGGAGGCATTGGCAGACCCCAAACCCCGCTTTCTTGTGCATTGTGAGGATGACGCCACCATCGAAAAAGCCAGCCGGGAACATCCTTTCAGGACTCCCTTTGACCACACGTTGCGGCGTCCCGAGATAGCGGAAGTCATTGCCGTGGAGAAAGTTCTGGATCTATCTCTGCGACACCAACATCCTGTGCACATCGTTCACGTCTCCACGCCCCGGGCCGCGCTGCTCATCCGCGAGGCCAAACTGGACAATCCCCTGATCAGCTGTGAAACCGCGCCGCAATACCTGTTCCACAATGCAGACCGCCTGCGGGGCCGTGACGCCCATCGCTGGCTTTGCACCCCGCCCTATCGCGCAGAAAACTCGCGCGGCCAACTGGTCGAACTCCTGCAGGACGGCGTCTTCGACATCCTGGCCAGCGACCATTGCCCCTTTACGGATGCGGACAAGGACCGTCATAAGGATAGCCCTGAACTCGTTCCCAGCGGAATTTCCGGCTTGGAGTCCCTCTTCGCCTCAGGATATCGTCACCTGGTGCAAACTGGACGCATCAGCCTGGAACGGCTGGTGGGCCTCTGCTGCCTGCGTCCGGCGGAACTCATGCAAGTGGGGACGGAATCACGCTGCACTCTCGAACGCCTCTTGGGAGAGGAGTAAGTTATGGCAAGAGAAGCATTTCGCAATGATGGCCGGGCCAAGGTCACCGGCCAGGCGCTCTATACCGACGACCTCAAAATGCCCGGGATGCTGCACGCCGTGCCGGTCTACAGCGATCTGCCACGGGCCGGACTCATCGGTATCGATGCCTCCGCAGCCCTGGCCCATACAGGCGTGGTGGCTGTGTTCACCGCAAAGGATATCCCCGGAAACATCCGTTTCGGACAAATCATCAAGGACTATCCCACTCTGGCAGATGAAGATATCAACTCCACCGGCGATGTCCTGGCCCTGATCGTGGCCACTACACGCGAGCAGGCCATCACCGCCATTCCGCTGCTGCGCATAGAGTTGGAGCCCAGAGATCCCATTCTCGATCCTGAAGAAGCCATGCAGCCTGTGGCCGAGATCCTGCATCCCTGGCATGGTTCCAACCTCACCAACTACCACCGCGTGCGGCGGGGTGATATCGAGACCGGGGAACGGGAAGCGGATATCATCATAGAACAGGAGTTTAGCACTTCACGTATTGAGCACGCCTACCTTGAGCCGGAGTCAGCCCTCTGCTGGCTGCGTCCGGATGGAGTGATGGAAGTGTTTGGCAGCATGCAACATCCCTTCTCCACCCGGCGCTTCGTTGCCTCCACCCTGGGTTTGGAACTCAAGGATGTCGAAGTCAAAACCGTTCCCATGGGCGGAGGATTCGGCGGCAAGGACGATACCGCCGCCCTGGTCTGTGCCCGGGCGGCTCTCTGCGCCTGGCTGCTCAGGCGGCCGGTCAAGATCACCTACGACCGGGAGTGGAGTCTGCGAGAGAGTTACAAGCGCCATCCATACAAGCTGCAGTATCGCATGGGCTTAGGCAAAGATGGCCGGATCCGCTCGCTGCGGGTGCGCATGGTTGCGGACGGAGGTGCTTACTGCAGTGTAACCCCTTGGGTGACATGGCGTTCCACAGTCCAGTGCTGCGGCTGCTACGAAGTCCCGCACGTCCACGCGGACATCTACGGTGTTTATACTAACAACGTTTTTTGCGGTGCCATGCGCGGTTTCGGATCGCCGCAGGTGAATTTCGCCATCGAGCAATTGGTGGAAATGGCGGCCGAAAAGTGCGGCCTGGACGAGATCGAGTTCCGCCGCCGCAACATGGTTAGGCAGGGTTCGACCACCGTCACCGGTCAGGTGCTGGATAACCATGTTGTTTCTTTGCAACAGGTTATGGATGCGGTTTTGGCCGAGATCGACTATGCGAACAAGCGCCAACGCTGCTCCTTCGGGGATCCTGCACACAAAGAATGGTACGGCATCGGCCTGGCCATCAGCTATCGCGGCATGAGCCTGGGCGCGGAAGGAACCGACTTCAATTCCGCCATTCTCAATGTGCAGCCGGACGGTTCGTTGTTGGTGGAAACAGGCGTGCACGAGAACGGCCAGGGCTCCGAAGCGGCTATGATCCTGCTCGCCAGTGAGCAGCTGGGGTTGCCTTTGGAGCGCATAAGATACAGAATGCCATCCACTTCCAACATTCCCGATGGCGGTACCACCGTAGCTTCCCGCGGCACCGTTATGGGCGGCGGAGCCGTGGTCAACGCCGCCAAGATACTGAAAGAGATCATCATAGAAGCGGTTACACAGCACGCGGGAAAGCAGGTGAGTTGTTTCAAGGACGAGTGGCTGCTTGACGCAACTGGTACCCGCATAATAAGTTGGAATGATGCCATCCGGCTCTGCTATGACAATCAGATCTATCCTTACGCCTTTGGCGTGTTCCAGGCACCCCGAGTGACCTGGAACGAAGAAACCGGGCAGGGTAACGCTTATTTTTCATGGACTTATGGCTGCCAAGCAGTCGAACTCACAGTCGATCCCGCCAGCGGCAGGATCACGCTCTGGAATATGGTCGCAGCCCACGATTGCGGTAAGGCGGTCAATCCAGAGCTGGTCAAAGGCCAGTTCTATGGCGGCATGGCCATGGGCGCCGGATTCGGACTGGTGGAGGAGTGCCTCTGCGCAGACGGCAAGGTCGTGCCCACAAACCTGCATCAATACCGGCTTCTGCGCAGCACAGAGCTACCTGAAATGACGGCCATCGTCATTGAAAACGCAGACCCCAACTCGCCTTCCGGCGCCAAGGGCATCGGCGAACCGACCAACGAACTGATGGCCCCGGCCATTGCCAATGCCATATACCGCGCCACCGGCCAGCGTTGTTGCAGCCAACCGATCAGGATCAAATCATGATAAACGTCAACGGCACAGAATATTGCGAATACGAACCCGAGATGGCCCTCTCAACCTGGCTGCGCGAGGTATTGTCCCTCACCGGTACCAAGATCGGCTGCGGCATCGGTGTCTGCGGTTCCTGCACCGTGCTGGTCAAGGGCGAACCCAAGCGTTCCTGCCGTCTGTCGCTCAAAGAGGTGGAAGGAGCCAGGATTCTCACCATAGAGGGATTGGCCGCTAGCGACGGTACTCTGCATCCGATCCAGCAGGCTTTTCTGGACGCGGGCGCCATCCAGTGCGGATTCTGCACCCCAGGAATGGTCTTGACAGCCTACGCTCTCTTGCAAAAGAGTGACCAGCCCAGCCGGGACGAGGTGCGCCAGGCTCTTAAAGGCAATCTCTGCCGCTGCACCGGCTACCAGCAGATCATCGACGCCGTGCTGCTCGCAGCCGAAAGAATACGCTCCGGCGCATGACTGGTCAAGTTCGCGATGACTTCATTTCGACTTCCCGCCCGACTGGCGGGAACTCGATGCGAAGTAGCCAAATGACTTACAAGCTGGCAGCAAGGTGGAAACCGGGACTCAAACAGAACATGATAAAGCAATACATAATAAAGACTTAGAGAGGTGGAACCATGCCTGATGCTGACGCCATCAAACAACACCTTCAGGAACTGGAAACGCTTGCCACAGATACATATGGTAGGGATTTTTTGCTCAGCTGGGAGCACAGTACCGATAATCTCAAAGCCGTGATGCAGGTGGCTGAGATCCTTCAGTTCCTGCACCGGGCCAGAAAACCCTGGCGTATCTTTGATTACGGGCTGGCGCTCTCCATCTTCCGCGACAACAGCACCCGCACCCGTTTCAGTTTCGCCTCGGCGGTGAATGGACTGGGCCTCGCGCTTTCGGAACTCGACGAAGTCAAATCCCAGGTCGCGCACGGCGAGACGGTGCGGGAGACTGCGAACATGATCTCCTTCCTCACGGAAGTGATTGGCATCAGAGACGATATGTATCCCGGCGAAGGCCATGCCTATATGTGTGAAGTTGCTGACGCGGTCTCAGACGGATTCAGACAAGGCATTCTGGCGCAGAGACCTACGCTGGTCAACCTGCAATGCGACCTGGACCACCCCACCCAGAGCCTCTCTGACCTGCTCAAACTCAAGGATTACTTTGGGGGCTGGGAGCAGCTACGCGGCAAGAAGATCGCCATGACTTGGGCCTATTCCCCCTCCTACGGCAAACCGCTCTCTGTGCCGCAGGGTGTGATCAACCTCATGTCCCGCTTTGGGATGGAGGTGGTGCTTGCCCACCCCGAGGGATATGATTTGCTTCCCGAAACGCTTGATGGCGCAAGTCACTTTGCACGGCAAAGCGGGGGCTCGTTCCGGCGAATCCACTCCATGGCTGAGGCTTTCCAGGATGCGGACGTGGTCTATCCAAAATCTTGGGCGCCGATGTCTGTGATGCAGGAACGTACGAGATTGCTGCGCTTGGGTGACCGCAATGGCCTCAAGGAATTGGAGCGGCAGTGCCTGGCCGAAAACGCCCGGCATCAGGATTGGGAATGTTCGGAAGCGATGATGAGACTGACCCGGGACGGCAACGCACTTTACGAACATTGCCTGCCGGCGGATATCTCCGGAGTAAGTTGCGAGCGCGGTGAGGTGGCGAAATCCGTATTTGAACGTTATCGACTGCACACCTATCAGGAGGCGGGTTACAAGCCCTTCGTCATTGCGGCGATGATATTTGCATCCAAGGTCAAGGATGTGGCGGAGAAGATCAAGACTTTCATATAGCACATGACACGAAAGGAATAGAAAATGCCTAAACTACTATTGGACAAGAATCTGGAAGTGATCAGGAAAAACGCCCGGCGCTGTAAGGAACGGGGGATAATCCTGCCCACGATAAGGCAGCAGATGTTCCCCGAAACGATTCCGGACGCAATCAAGCAGCGTCTGCAGCCGATCGGGCTCTGGGACATCGACCCGCTCAACCTCTTCCGCATCACCTGGAAAAACGATATCAGGACCGGTTTGTTTGGTCCTCCGGATTACTTGGAAATCCCCTCCTGCCTGACCGGCGTACCGGCGCGCATTGTCGGACTGGTGGGCAAATACTTTCCCACCGGCGCACACAAGGTCGGTGCCGCCTACGGTTGCTTGGCACCGCGACTGGTGAGCGGGACCTTCGATCCGGAGTTCGACAAGGCCGTATGGCCCTCCACCGGCAATTATTGCCGCGGCGGAGCCTTCGATTGCGCCCTGCTGGCCTGTCCCGCCGTAGCCATTTTGCCTGAGGAGATGAGCCAGGAACGTTTTAACTGGCTGCGCGAGATCGGCGCCGAAGTCATCGCCACCCCGGGCTGCGAATCCAACGTCAAAGAGATTTACGACAAATGCGCCGAACTGCGCCCCGATCCGCACAACGTGATCCTGAACCAGTTCGATGAGTTCGGCAACCCCTTCTGGCACTACCACGTCACCGGCGACGCGCTGCAAGAGGTCTGGGAACTGGTCCGAACCGCGAGCAGCCGGTTCAGCGGCTACGTCAGTGCCACAGGTTCGGCCGGCACCATCGCCGCCGGGGATTTTCTCAAAACGCGGCATCCGCTGCTGGTAACCACCGCCTCCGAAGCGCTGGAATGCCCGACCCTGCTGATGAACGGCTTCGGCGGCCACCGCATCGAGGGCATCGGCGACAAGCATGTACCCTGGGTGCATAATGTCCGCAATACCGACGCCGTCGCCGCCATCCGTGATGAAGACTGCATGCGCCTGCTGCGCCTGTTCAACGAGCCGGCCGGTCAGGAATATCTGATCCGGGAAGGTGTTCCGGAAGAGACGGTGCGCGATTTGCCGCTCCTGGGCATCTCCTCCATCGCCAATCTGCTGGCCTCGATCAAACAGGCCAAGTACTTTGAGTACAACTCCGACGACATAATTTTCACCATCTTCACCGACTCCATGGAGTTGTATCAGTCCCGGGTGCAGGAGCAGAAAGCGCTCAAGGGCGATTACACCCAGCTGCAGGCCGCTCTGGACAGGGAAGGCGCCCTGCTTGGCCAGCAGACCGATAACTATCTGGAGCTCAGTTACATGGACAAGAAGCGCATCCACAACCTCAAGTACTACACCTGGGTGGAGCAACAGGGCAAAACCTATGAGGAGATTCTGCGCCAGTGGGAGCCAGAGTATTGGGTCGAGACCTTCGAGAACAATCTGGAGGAACTGGACGCCGCCATCGGGGAGTTCAATGCTCTTTCCTGACATCATCGCCATCGTTCCCGCTTCTGGCCGGGGTACGCGCTTCGGTGCCCCCAAATCCGAGATAATGATCGATGGCCTGACCTTTGCTGAGCGGATCGAATCCACTCTGCGGGAGGCCGGTATCGAGCAGATCCGCATCGCCCGGGATCTGGACACGCCAGATATGCTGGCAACAGTTCGCGAGACGATCGCAGATCTCAAACCAAGACAGGCGCGAAGTTATCTGATCTGGCCCGTGGACCACCCTGATGTTCTGGCCCAAACCGTTAAAGCCATGTGCTCTATGTCTTTGATCATGCCCCACGCCATCGTATGCCCTTCCTACAAAGGGAAATATGGACATCCCGTTTTGATCCCCGCCAGTCTGAACCTGAATAGCGGAGATCAGCGCCGTGGTCTGGCCGGCATAATCCACTCCGGGGATTACACTGTTGTCGACCTGCCGGTGGAGGATCCCGGCATTCTGCACAACATCAACCAGCCCAGTGATTTTGAGGAATAATGGAACTAAAGGAACTGATCGCCAGCCGCCACAGCGTACGTGATTTCCTGCCCGATCCCATTCCGCCGGAGATCCTGAACGAGATTCTGGAGGCCGGACGCCTGGCCCCTTCGGCGCAAAACCGGCAGCCCTGGCGCTACATCGTGTTCACCGATGCCGCCGCGATCGCCAAACTCGCCCTCAAGACAGGCCTGATCGGGCTTTCCAACTACTTTATCCGCAAAGCGCCCTGCCTGATCATCGCCTGCGCGGACACCCGCAAAAACGTGCGTATCAACGGCCAGGACTACTATCTGGTGGACACCGCGATCTCCTTTCAGCAGATGGTCTTAACCGCCTGGAGCCATGGCGTCGGCAGCTGCTGGCTGGCCGCCTTCAGCGAAAAGAAACTGCGCAGCTACCTAAAACTCCCCGCCTCCTGGCGCGTCGTGGCCATGTCGCCCTTCGGCTATCCGGCGGAAAAAGGCCTCTACGCCAAAGCACTGAGCACCTTTGCCGGAAGCAGGGACCGTCTGCCTCTGAACGAAATCGTCAGCTACTTCAACAAGGAGGATCAATGACCTCACTTTATGCCCCCTGCGGCATCGACTGCCAGGTCTGCGATTGCTACATCGCCACCCAGGCCGACGACAAGGAAGCCCGGCTCAGGATGGCCCGGAGCTTTAAAGAGAACTACGGCAAGGACATCGACCCAGATACCATTGTCTGTGACGGCTGCACGGCTGAGGGACGGCATATCGGCTTCTGCGCCGAGTGCTCGATCCGCGCCTGCGCCTTTGGCAAAGGCTACCAGACCTGCGCCGAATGCCCGGAAATGCCCTGCGACAAGGGCCAGTTCATCTGGAAAACGAATTCCCAGTCTTTGGCCAATCTGAGACGCCTGCAGTCCGGAACTTGAGTCAATCGCCGTCCAGGCGAATGATCTTGCGGGTCAGAATCCTCTCCGGCAGCGTCAGGCGGCACAGGTAGATCCCGGCAGCCGTCGCGCGGCCTGAGGCGTCGCGGCCGTTCCAGACTGCGAAATGATCCCCCGGGCTTTTTTGCCCCGCGTCCAGTTCCTGCACCAGTTGCCCCCGCAGGTTGAGGATCTCCAGTTTGACTGGCTGCGGCTGCTCCAGCCGGTATGTGACGCGGCATTCCCCGGCAAAGGGATTGGGACCGGCGCGCAGAAATGGCTGTTCCGCCAGTTCAGCAGTCTCGACCGCAGAGCCGGTTTGGAAGAAGAGGCTGAGTTTGGGGAACTGGCCGGATAACTGCGCCAGCGTGGCTGCCGGCGGCAGAAAGGGATCAAGTAAAACGCTGTCGCTGTAAGCCTTGCGTGAGCGCGTTGACCCCAGGGTCTGACAGAAAAACATGTCGGAGGAACTGTAGACCGTGGTGCTCCAGGGGCGGTTGACCATGAGGGCCAGATTGCCGCCCGTATAGGCATACACCGGGTCAAACATCACAGGCAGCACCTCCGCGCCGGGACGCAGTTCCACCTCCTGATCCCAGACCAGCTGCAGCTGCGTGGCGGGGATCCAATCCGCCATTAGATCAGGCTCCGGACACTCGCCTACCCAGATCCTGAGGGCTTCACTCAGCGGGCCTGCTGTCTGCAGATCGCTGTAGAATTGAAGCCCGATCAGATCGCCGCTGAGATTTATCTCGTATTGCCGCAGCACGGTCTCAAACAGGCTGTTGCGGCGATAGAGGTCGATCGGAATCCGGGCCACTTGATCGCCGGAGCCAAGCGTGACCGCGCTCGCTCCAGCCGGCAGCACCGTAACCAGAGTTACCGGCGAAAGGTCATTTCCGGCCGCCACATCGCCTGTCAGCACCACTCTGCCCCGCAGACGGCAAACCCCTTGCTGCGAGGGCGTCCAGGGGACTGGCACAGCCACGCTTGCTCCATGCCCGACCGGCAGGCCCGGCACCGAGGCCAGTAGCGTTCCGTCCTCCAGCAGCAACTGCACCTGATAATCGGCCTGCGCCCCGTTGCCGTGGTTGACGACGGTCACCTGATACAGCGTGGATGTACCCGCGTTGGGAAAGGCCGGCCCTGTCACCGCCTGCGCCGCCAGGTCGTCCAGCGCCAGGAGCGAGATCGTCACATCGTCCAGTTTGATCGAGTCGTAGCCGCTGAGTTGCGCGTGTTTGACCGCGATATATCTGCCATTGCCCTGGTAGGAAAAGAGTGGCACCGTATAGGGCATCCAGGTTGATGTTTCGATGTCGATGAACTGCACTTCGCTGAAGGAAAGCGGATCTTGCGGATCGCTCAGCACCCCCACCGCGATGCCGCTGTCCATGATAGAGCCAAAAGACTGCGCCGAGAACGAGAGCTGCGTGCTGTTTACCGGGATTGATTCGTCCATAGGCGGCGCGATCAAAAACAGAAAGCCTTGGGGAGCGTTCGAGTTCATCATGCGCACCAGATTGGGCTGGCTGGGAGCCGCGTCGTCGGCGAAGGTGCGGATGAAGGGCAGGCTGCCCGCCGGCTCCGTATACACGATCCAATCGATCGGCAAATCCGGAGGTGCGCAGGCGTCGAAATTCTGGCTATAAGGCAAACTGTATATTGTAGGATCGATGCCTGTCCCGGTAAGCGGGATCGTGTGCCAAGTAGTGTCGGTATTGGCGGTAATGTCGATCGTGGCGGAGTGCTGTCCGGGCTGGAGAGGCTCATAATGCGCGAAGAAGGATACGGAGCCTCCTCCGGGCAGAATCGCGGGCAAGTCAGGCAGCTGGAGCAGAGTGAAATACGGGCTGCCGGAGATGCTGATCCCGGCGAGGTTCAGCGGGCTCAATCCCGTATTGAACAAACTGACCAGCATATTGTCCAGGCCCTCGACCAGCACTTCGCCAAACGCGCAGGACGCAGGCTGGATGAAGAGCTCAGGCTCCGGAGGCTGAGCGGCGAAATGGAGGGTGGTTTGGGGAAACATGCCCGTCAGTTGCGTTCCATAGGGGGTTGGAGGCGCGGCGGGATCGAAAACGTTGCTGTCGCTGACCACATTCCTGGTGCGAAGCGGAGTCCCGGATTGGCTGCGGAACTTGTTGTTGCTGTGAAAAGCGTCAATTTCCCAGGGATGTTGGATCAGCAGCACGAGGTTTCCGCCGGTATAGTTGAAAGGTGTGTTCAGCCCCAGCGTGATCTGGTTTTCACCCTCAGGGTAATACACCATCCCGTCAAAGGCCAGGGTCAGCTCAGTCGAGGGAATCCAGCCCGCGCTCATGTTCGGCCAGTCCGTGGTTCCCAGCCACACTTTCAGCCATTGCAGCGGCACTTCGGTGTAGAAATCGGGATAGAAACTCAGGGCCGTTATAGTGCCCGGGGTGCCGATCTCATTGGAATAATAGATGATCTCGCAAAGGCTGTTGTGGAAGTTCACATACATCGGCAGATTGTGGGTTTCATCGCCGGAGCCGATGGTCACCTGGACTGCCGCCAGCTGTCCCAGACTCAGGCAGAACATGATTGCCGCCAGTATTGCACGTTTTGGTTTCATGGCAGTTTCACCAGCCTGAGCGTGGGACTGCTTCCGCTCAGGCGCAGCAGATAAAGCCCCGGCGCCACGGCCAGGCCAGAGTCGTCCTTGCCGTCCCACTCAACCTGAATGTCCGCTCCAGCCAGGGTCAGACTGCGCACGCGCTGGCCGCGCTGGTTATAGATCACAAGTTCCCGGGATCTGGCTCCGGCGGCAGTCAGCTCGATTTTGGCCGAGTTCCGAGAGGGATTGGGATACACACTGAGCCGGGGCGCGGGCCGGAGGTCGTCCTGCATGGCTGTCAGCGGAGCGAATTCCAGCTCCAGCCAGGGGTGGTAGCCCACCGCCGCCGCACCCGCCAGATAGACATAATCGTCCCCGCCATCCCAATCGGAGAGCTGCTGCAGTTTGATCTGAAACTGGGTATATTGCCGGCCGGCCTGGATATCGTCCGCCACGCAAGCCGTCACGTCGATCTCGTTCCAGCCTGGCAAATAGGAGTTAAAGAGGTTCAACGCCGGGTGCAGGATCACCGGATCAATGTCAGAGGCATCGATTTGATAGCCATAATCCACATGCGTCAACAGGCAATGCGGGGCAAAAGAGCCTCCGGGATAGTCAAAGACCGGATACTGCCCCAAATTGGAGTTGCCTTCGCAATAAATCACATAACAGCGCAGCGTGGCCGACGCCAGGCGCTGCCCGGGAGGGACTGTGGCCACAGGAAAGGAAACATAAGCCATGGTCGCAAACCAGAACGAATAAATCCAATCCCAGGCATCCCCCACCAGGTAAGCGTCGGAGCTTGTATCGATCCCGTCCAGGCCGGATTGCCTGATGAGCAGCGTACCATCGTTGGTAGTCAGGCACGCCAGAGAATCCGTGACATCCGCCCGGACCGGCATCCAGCCGGCCAGCCAGACCGACAGGAGCGCTATATATGTCAGGTATCGCGTTTCTCACCTCCCCGGATTAGCGTTGATCCGCCTTCACAAGGATAAATCCGGTTGGCAGTCGCATCAGTCAAGCTTTTTCTTGCCGGGATGGGAAAAAGGATTAAGTAAATGTCAGGCTCTGCCAACCGCCCCGGACCGAGCTGATTTCCCAATCCACTTTGTTAATGTCGCCTTATGAGCCACAATTTCTTTGTCCAAAAGCATACCCCACAATGCTTTATTGCATCATTATGGCACCAGGGGTCCCCGGTCGCCCCTGGG
>CAYXEF010000069.1:0-13649 GCA_964463825.1 uncultured Candidatus Cloacimonadota bacterium
CTGCCGGATAAAATCTTGGGATGCTATCTTGAATACAGGATCAACAGCGAGACGGTCAACGCGGTCAATGACATCAGGAATACGAGATCCCCAAGACCAAAACTACGCTGCTCTAGCCGGCTGCGCGGTCCGGGACTGCGAAACCCGCGCAGTTCCAGGGCGATGGCCTGGATGCCGCTTCGGGTGAGCATCTCGGCGAGCAGCGCCAGAGCCACGCGCTGATAAACCAGCAGTCTGGCACGCAATGGCAACTTACGCCAATCCAGCCCGCGCAGGCGCAAGAGGAGGCGGTTATGGCCCAGGCGGCGGTTGAGCATAGGCAAAATCCGCACCGTGTAAAAGACCATGAAACCCAGTTCCTCCGGCAGGCGCAGCGCTGCAAAGGCGGCTTCATAGTCCTCGAATTCCAGACGCAGCATAAGCCGGGCCGATCCGAGCAAAATGAGCAGACGCAGGCAGAAAGCGATACCGTTGCTCAGGGCCACGGCGTGCACTGCGTACCAGCCCTGCCCCCCGAGCAGCCGCCCCTGCTTGACGAACAGCGCCTGGATCATAAGGATCACCGCCAGCAGCGGCAGCAGCCTGATCAGCTGGCGCAGCCAGAGCTTTAGATCCAAACTGCGGCTGAGCCAAGCTGCCAGCAAACTGAGCAGCCAAACTCCCAACAACCACAGCGGCGCGTTCAAGGCCAGTGCCGCGCTGCTGAACCACAGCGCCAAAACGAGCAGGGAGAGGGGGTGCAGCTTGTTCATCAGGCTTCCCTAAGCGTGCCGTGTTCCAGGATCAGGACGCGGTCGAAGAGTTCCTGCGGCAAGGCGGGATCGTGGCTGACGACGATCAGGCCGCATCCGGAAGCGCGCTTTTGGGCAACAAGCTGTGCCAGCTCTTGCTTGCGGCGCTCGTCCAAGCCCGCGGTCGGTTCATCCAGCAGCCAGAATCTGTCTGGCAGCCAGGGCAGGAGTAACAAGCTGCAGGCTTGTATCTGCCCGCTGGAAAGCTGGGTATAGGGAGTGTCCAGACTGGCCCCCAATCCCGCTTCCAGAGTGTCAGGAGCGCAACCGTCGAGGCTGGCGGCAGCTGCCAATTGCCAGAGTTCCAGATCGTGGCGGGGGGTGAGGCCAAAGAGGTTGGCGCGGGAATTCTGATCGCGGTAGAGCAGGGATCTGTATTGGCTAGGAGTGAGTTTGTGGCTGGGATTGCCTGAAATCAGACAAACACCGGCTTGGGGGGTGAGAATCCCTGCCAGCAGGCGCAGCAGGGTGCTTTTTCCGGCACCGTTGGCGCCCCGGATCAGGACTCGCCCGGAACTGCCGACCTCCAATGCGAGCCCGTCAAACAGCGGCTCCCTGTCCGGATAGGCGAAACGCAGTCCCCTGATCTCGAACATGGTGTGGTTCATCCTCCCAGTTCCAGGACCTGGCTGGCCAATTCCGGAAAGGGGAAGGCGTGTTCGGCCAGAATGACGATCCGGCCTGCCGCGCGCCACTCCCGCAGCCAGGCGCCGAGAGCGTCCAGCGCTGCTCCGCTCAAGCCGGCGGCGGACTCGTCCAACAGCAATAAGGGCGTTTGCATGGCCGCGCAGACAGCAAAGAGCAGCAGTTTTTTCTGTCCTTGGGAGAGGGTGGCGGGTTCCCGCTCCAGCCAGTTGTTTAGCCCGAAATGCCGTCCAGCCGCGTCCAGGCGCTCACGCATCTCAGCGGGCGGCAGGGCCTGGTTTTCCAGCGCGAAGACGATCTCCTTGCTCAGGCGGGGGAAGAAAAGCTGCTGCTCCGGATCACTCATTTGATAGGCCAGATGCCGGTGCCGGACGTTCAGAGGCAGGGGACGCAGATCGGTGCCATCGAGGTGGATCGTGCCGGTCAGCTCAGCTGCCACGCGTTGGGGAACGATGCCGCTGATGGCGTTCAATAGGCTGGTTTTGCCGCAACCATTGGCGCCGCGCAGCCAGAGCAGTTCCCCGGGTTTGAGGCGCAGCCGCAGTTTCTGCCAGAGGAACTCCGCCTGGCTGGGGTAGCGGAGGCTCAGATCGGCTATCTCAAACATGTCCGGCCGCGTCCGCCCAGCCCAGGCGCTGGGACGCTCAGGGCTCGAGGCAGAAGGATTCGACTCCAATCAGCAGTTCTGGCTGGGTAAGCAGTTCGTTGAGAGTCAGTTGTCGGGTTCTGGCGCCCTGGGATATCCGGAAACGCGCGTCCGGGCTCATTTTCCAGTCGAGGCTACGGTTGAGCGCGATGATGGCGTCCAGGTTGCCGGAATGGATCAGGCCGAGTTCGTCGATCTGGATGTAAATGATGTCCTTGAGCCACATTCCGCCGGGGATGCGCGGGCTTTTCAGATTGAAGCCTTCGTCGGTGGGCTCCAGGATCGCACCCTCCAGATGCTGGGGATATTCCAGCGAAAGTTTGAGTCCGTCACGGCTGTAGAGCACCACGTTGCGTGTTTCGCTGCGGGCTGAAAGGGGCAGCAGTTCAGCAAAGTAGTAAGCGGCGGTGTTGACAAAGGGCGCGGGATCCTGATACAGGGTGGAGTCCTTCAGGCGCTGGTCCAGCCACTCAAAGCGCGCCGGAGTCTGGAGCGGGTCGAAGTCCTCCAGCACCACACGGTCCAGATCCTTGACCCATTTCATTTCCCGCAGGCCGGGGAAGATCACCCGCAAGCCCTGCTCCGGCAAGGTTTCGCCGTTAAGGGCAAAAACCAGCCAGCAGGCCAGGGTGTCGAACTCCGCTTTGCTGAAACTGACCCGGTAGCGGTCGACGGATTCGAAACGGATGACCTTGTAAGATTGGTCAAAACGCTCGCGCAGCCAGTGATCGAAGCGGATGCCCTGCCAGGTTTCCTGGCTCGGGACGCCGTCCTTTTCCCGCTCCAGGAGCAGATCCTGGCGGGGCTCACTGGCCAGCTGTTCGTAGTCAATGCTGGTTTCCACGCCCCGGTGATCGGTGATGGTGACCGCCGGCAGCAGCGTACAGGAGAGCAGAAGTAGGATGGATAGCAATTTCATGTCAATAACTCGTATTTGTGTAATGTTTTAAAGATGCCAAAACTGAGCAGACCGCCCACGCAGCCGGAGACCAGCGCCATGCCCAGTATGATCAGGACATAGGGCAGCGGATGCCGGAACAAGAACACGGCCACGACCAGGGCTCCGGTCATGTTGGCCAGGGCGACCAGGATCACATGCGTCCAGAGCGACAGCGGCCGGCGCAGCACGGCAAAGGCCAGATCCGCCACCACGCCCGGCAGAGTGTAGCTGATCAGGCTGAGCAAACCCTGGTTGCCGCGCAGGCCGATCACCATGACGACCAAGGCCTGCAACAATCCGAAAATGGTACCGGTCCCGGCTTTGCCGATGATCACCACCGCCAGTACCAGCCAGAGCATGTAGAGGCCGCCGGTGAACGATCCGCCGGGGACGAACAGCGGTGTGGAGAGGAGTTTGGACAAGGGCGATACGATGGGTTTGACGGCAATACCGATCCCGGCCAAGGTGGCCAGAATGATCAGGTCGCGGGTGCTGAAGCGCTTGAACATAGTAATCAGAGCACTTTTTTGATGCGGGCGTTGTTCATATCGTAAAGCAGCAGGTCGACACCGGCTTCGGAGAAGAGTTGTTCGGCCAGTTGGTCGGGATATTTTTCCGCAATATAGACCGTGCGGATCTCCGCGTTGATGATCAGACGGGCGCAGATGCTGCAGGGCTGATGCGTGCAGTAGATGGTGGCGCCGCGCGTGCTGGAGCCGTTGAGCCCGGCCTGGATGATGGCGTTCTGTTCGGCATGGACGCCACGGCAGATCTCGTGCATTTGGCCGGAGGGGACGGAGTTTGTCTGGCGCAGGCAACCGACTTCGGCGCAGTGCGCGATCCCTTTCGGGCTGCCGTTGTAACCGGTGGAGAGGATTTGGTTGTCTTTCACCAGCACCGCTCCCACCAGCCGCCGCAGGCAAGTGCTGCGCGTGGCCGCCAAAAGCGCCATTTGCATGAAGTATTGTTGCCAGGAGGGTCGTTTGTTCATCGTTCGTTCCCGCTTGCTGCTATTATGTCTCCAGATTGGCGCCGTTCGCGATTCTGTCAAGCGGTGATTTTCTCCGCTTCTCCCCATATTGTAAAGAAAACGCTTGCCAAATTCCGGGCTATTATTATCTTGACTATTATAAACGATAATATTGGAAAAGAGAGCGACTGTTTTGTGATAACGATATCCAAACCCAAGCTGGTAGTGCTGGGTTTTTTGATTCGGGCGCCCATGTATGGATACCAGATCGGCCACATTGTGGAGCAATTTGGCCTGCCGGTCTGGGCCGGGATCAAACTGCCCTCCATCTATAAGGCCCTGCAGGATCTGGAGTCTTCGCGGCACATCCGGGGTGAGCAAATGACCGAGGGCAACAATCCGCCGCGTACGGTGTTTCACATCAACGACGAAGGTCGCAGACTCCACCGGGAGCTGGTTACGCGCAGCCTGATCAATCCGGAAATCATCAGCCAGGATTGGTGGCTGGCGCTGTCTTTCGCGCAGGGATCGCTGGCCCGTGCGGAACTGGAACAGGCCATTCATCTTCGTCTGCAGCGGCTTAAACATTCCGAACGTGCCGCCAAAGAGAACTTATGCCAGAACATGCTGGACAACGGCCAACTGCCCTTTGTGCACAGACATATCTTGCGCCTGGGCCAGCGGCATCATCAGGCAGAGGAGAAGACACTGAAGGAACTGCTTAGTGAGGTCCTGGCTGGAGCAGACACAAGTTTTTATCTCAACATAGGAGAACCCAATTGAAATTCCCAAGACTTCTTACCCTGGCGCTGCTTAGCGTTGCGGTGGCTGCGGGCGGACAGACCCTGTCGCTGGATGAGGCGCGCAATCTGGCCCTGCGCAACAACGCTCAGTATCAGGCCAAACAAGCCGAACTCGAGGCCGCCAGATGGAGCCGGCTTTCCGCGCTGAGCGGTTTTCTGCCCACTCTCAGCCTGGACGGCACCTGGCTCTACATGGATCCGGCCGCCACCTATCAGGCCGGTGCTGCCAGCGTGTCCCTGAACAAGGACATCCGCAGTTTCGGCCTATCGCTGTCGCAGCCGCTGTTTCTGGGCGGAAAGATCTGGCAGGCCTATCAAATGGCCAGAATCGCAGAGGGCATGGCCGAGACAGCTCTGACCGCGCAAAAGCACACACTGCTCACCGAAGTGGACAAGCTGTATCTGGCCACGCTGCAGACCCAGAACCTGCAATCGCTCAGCAACCTGGATCTGCTCTCGGCGCAGCGCAACCTGGAGCTAGCACGGCTGAAGCTGGACAACGGCCTCATCTCCAATGCCGACTACCTGCGCTTCCAAAGCCGCCTCGCCTCCAAGGAAGTAGCCCAGCTGCAGACCCAGAGCGCCCTGCAACTGGCGCAGCTGCAATTGCGGAACTACCTGGGTTTGGACGATCCGCCCACCGTCGCTGATTTACCTGGCCTGGAGCAGGATCCCGAACTGGCTGTGCTGGACGCCTACGACACCCAGGCCACGCGCGCGCTCACTCAAGCCGCGCTAGATCTGGGGAAAAGCGGCAACAGCGCCCTGCGCCTCTTGGAAGACTCACTCGAGCTATCACGGCGGGCGTATAAAATAAGGAAAGGATCGTTCCTCCCCTCCCTGATGCTGATCGGCAGCCGCAATTACGAGGAAAACGGCATCGACCGCTATGAGTTCACCGCTTCCAACCAAATCCTGCTCAACGCCTCACTGCCTCTATTGCCACAGCTGGGCAATTACGCGGAACTGCAGAAGGCCCGTTTCGACCACCGCAAAGCCCTTCTTGAAGCCCAGACTGCCAGCGACGGCATCCTGCTGGGGTTTGACGCCGCCGTGCTCAACCTGGTTAGCACCGCCAAACAGGTACGGGCGGCCAGAATCGCCCTCGATTATACGCAACAGACCTACGACCAGCTGCAAGAGCGCTTCCGGCTCAACATGCTCTCCGCCACCGAACTGCTGGACGCCGAACTGATGCTATCCGCGGCGCAGATTGCACATAGCAATTCCGTGTACGCCTATCACCAAGCCCGGGTCTCCCTGCTGGAAGTTCTGGGCCTGGACGACTATCGAATACTGAACAACCTGATCATCACTGGAGCGAACGAATGAACACCAGATACTTGATAATCGCCGCCGCCCTGCTGTTGGCGCTGACGGCCTGTAACCGCGGCAAGGGCTCCGCGCCCGCGATCGCCGATGAAAAGCAACCTGTCGTTGTGGAGGAACTGACCCTGAGGGAGTTGGATGAGTTTATCACGGTCTCCGGAAAATTGGAAGGCCTCACCCAGATCACCATGAGCAGCGAGGCTTCCGGCCGCGTGCTGGAAGTTTACAAGAAACTGGGCGACTACGTCAACCAGGGCGAGCGCCTGGGCAGGATCGACAATGCGGTCTACAAACTCCGGCTGGATCAGGCCGAAGCGGCTCTGGCCTCGGCTCAGGCGGCTTTCGACACCGCTGAGCGGAATCTCAGTTATGCCACTGAATCATTGGGGCGCAATAGTATCTCACAGGTGGAGTTCAATGCCGCGCAGACCGCCTTCAAAGCCGCTCAGGCCGGCCTTGACGGAGCCCGGGCGGGAGTGGAATCCGCCCGTGCCGGAGTCGATGGCTCCTATTTCAGCGCGCCGGAGGACGGGCTCATCTCCAGCCTCAACATCAGTCCTGGCCAATTCATCGTGGCCGGTGCACCGGTGGCCACGTTGACCAACGCCAGCCGCCTGATCGTCAAGACCGGCGTGGGTGAAAGCCAGATCAGCAACATCAAAAAAGGCCAGCGTGCCGAACTCTTCTACCCCGGTTTGGAAGGCCAAGTATTCGGCTTTGTCCGGGGTTACGGCATCAGTCCGCTACCCAATTCCGCCACCTATCCTCTGGAGATTGAAGTCAACACTCCGCGCTCCCTGCTTCCTGGCATGGTAGTCACAGCCAAGATCCTGACACAGCGCTACAATGACCTACTCTACAGCTCGCTCACCCATTTCACCAACGAGTTTGGCAAGAACTACGCTTTTGTCATCGACACCGGCAACAAGGCCCGCAAACAGGCTGTAACCCTGGGCCGCATCATCGGCGAATACGCACTGATCGAATCCGGACTCCAGGTGGGTGACCGGATCGTGACCAGCGGAGCGGAAAACCTGGAGGACGGCAGCAGCGTGGAGATCCGGAAGTAAAGCATGAAAGTAGCCGAAACCTCGATTAAATACTCGATCCTGATTAACATCCTGGTCATTGCCATAGTGATCATGGGTATCGTCTCCATGGTCCGCCTGCCGCGCGAGGAGTTTCCCGCTGTGGATTTTGGCCGCGTGCTGGTGGTCATGGTCTATCCCGGCGTTTCGCCACAGGAGATCGAACAGCTGATCACCAACAAGGTGGAAACCGAACTCTCGGATCTCGAAGGTCTCGATTCCATTGAAAGCTTCACCGAGGAAGGCCGGGCGACCATCATCGTCGCCTTCGACCAGGGCACTGACCCCGAAGCCGCCTACGATCTGGTCTCGCGGGAGATGACCAAAGTAACGGAACTGCCGGACGGCGCCCTGGATCCCGTGATCATCCGCCTGAACATGCGCGAGGTCAATCCTATCGCCCAGATCGTGGTCAGCGGTGATTTCACACCCCTGGCCTTGCGCGAGGTGGCGGACGACCTCAAGGACGGCATTCTCAAGGTGGACAACGTGTCCAAGGTGGAACTGGTCGGCGCCCGTGACCGCCAGATCTGGGTGGATGTGGACCAGGCCAAGATCGACGCCTACGGGATCAGCCTCTCCGAAATCTCGTCCCTCCTATCCGGCCGCAACCTAAACATCCCCGGCGGCACCACCAGATTCGGTAAAAGCGAATTCCTGGTCCGTGCCCTCGGCCAGTTCGAGAGCGTGGAGGAGATCGGCAGCATGATCGTCCAATCGGATGCTACAGGCCGTGCCATTCGAATCTCTGACGTCGCTGCGGTGCGGGACACACTGGAGAAGAAGCAGACCATGGCCAAACTCAATGGCAAGGAAGGCATCAGCATCTTCGTTTATAAAAAGGGCGACGGCAACATTATCAAGGTCATGGAGGAAGTACGCGCCCACATTGCCGGATTCGAGCGCCGCGTGCCGGGCGTGGATATCAGCGTCCGCAATGATGGCTCCATCGATGTCAAAAACGGCATCGGTGCACTAAGCTCCAGTGCGCTCAAAGGCATTATCCTGGTCTTTTTGGCACTTTTCATTCTGCTGGGCTGGCGCAACGCGCTCTTTGCCGCTACCGGCATTCCCATCGCCATGCTCATCACTTTCATCATCATACCGTTTTTAGGCATTACACTCAACAACCTCACCATCTTCGGCCTGATCATTGTGGTGGGAATGGTGGTGGACAACTCTGTGGTGGTGCTGGAGAACATCCACCGCTACCGGGAGCAGGGCAAGGACCACAAGACCTCAATCACCGAAGGCGTAAACCAGGTGATCTCTCCGGTCTTTGCCTCCACGCTGACCACAGTGGCAGCCTTCATGCCCATGCTGCTCACCGGCGGGATCATGGGCCAGTTCCTCTCCGTCTTTCCCATCGTGGTGACCGTGGCGCTTTTGGCATCCTGGTTTCAAAGCATGATCATCCTGCCCACCAACATCCACCAGTTCGGCCACGGCCTCAAGACCGGCGAAGACCGCACCACACGCCTGATCCGGCCCCTTGTCTGCTGGTACCGCAAGGTCGTGGCGCGGGCCCTGCACCGCCGCGGGTGGGTTATCCTGGGCGTGATTCTGCTGTTTTTGATCTCTCTGGGCATCATGGCCAGCGGTGCCATCAGATTCGAGTTTTTCCCCACTTCGCTGTCCCAGACCATCGCCCTGGAACTGCAGACCCCGGTGGGCACCTCACTGGAGGAGACTGACCGCATCGTGGGCGAGGTGGAGCAGCACATCCTGACCATGAAGGAAAAGGACGACATCGAATTCGTGGTCAGCAATGTCGGCTCATTAAGCAGCGAGGGCGTGCGCGAGATCAAGAGTTCCAACGCCTCGGTCAGCATCGACCTCGTGGATCTCAAGGACATGAAATACACGCATGAGGACATCCGGCGAGACATCCGCAAGTTCCTGGACACCCTGCCCGGCCTCTACACCTACAAATTCGGCACCTCGCAGGCCGGACCGCCACTGGGACGCGACGTGGACATCCGCATCAAGGGCGAAAGCCTCCAGCGCCTGGCCTACATCAGCGGCGTGGTCAAAGCCAATTTGGCCAGGATCCCCGGCGTGGAGGACATCGATGACAGCTACGACGAAGGCAAGATGGAAGCCCGGATCACCCCTCACCAGGAGAAACTCTCCATGTACCGGCTCAGCGTGGCTCAGGTCGCCTCCGCCATACGTCTGGCCAGCGCTGGCAGCGAAGTCACCCAATACCGGGGCAACGGCGTGGATGAGATTCCCATCCTGGTCAAGCTGGACGACCGTTACACCCAGGATCTGGAAAGCCTGAAAAACCTCAAGATCCGCACCCAGACCGGCGACCTCATTGCCGTGCGCGACCTCTGTCGCGTGGAGATCGGCTCCAGTATCTCACGCATCGCCCACTACGACGGCGACCGGGTGCTCTCGGTCACGGCTTCGGTGGCGGAATACACCGAAGGCGGAGCCAGGAAAAAACGCACCACTTCCGAAGTTGTGCAGTTACTGATGGGCGACCGCCTGCGCGGCACCAAAGGAACACTCTCCAATTTCGAACAACGTTTTCCTGGCTACACCATGGAGTTCGGGGGCATCCGCGAGCAGCAGACGGAGTCCTACACCACCCTCGGTTATGGCTTTTTGGTGGCGCTATTGGCGATCTTTGCCATTTTGGCCTCGCAGTTCCGCAGTTACGTGCAGCCGCTGATCGTGATGAGCACCATCCCCTTTGCCTTTATCGGCGTGATCTTCGGCCTGCTGGTCACCCGGCTGTCCTTCTCGCTGAACACCATGCTCTCCGTGGTCGCTTTGGCAGGAGTGGTGGTCAACAACGCCATCCTGCTCATCGATTTCATCAACGCGGAACGCGAGCGTGGAGTGGACCGCTGGCACGCCATCATCAACAGCGGCGCCGCCAGATTGCGGCCCATCATCCTGACCACGGCCACCACCGTGGCCGGCATGCTGCCGCTGGTCTTTTCAGGCGATCCTTCTTCGCAGGCTTGGCGTCCTCTGGCGGTGAGCTTCGTCTTCGGCCTCAGTTTCGCCACCGTGGTCACGCTGTTTGTGATCCCGGTCGTCTACAGCAGCGTGGATTCACTTTTCGGCAAACTCAAGATGACCAGATTCGAGGAACACAGCAAGTTCACGGACGTGATCTGCCCCGAAGAGGAAGGCAGGAAAGGTCCGAAAGACAAGGGATGAAGATCGGGATATGGCTGGCCCTGGCGGCTGGCTGGTTCCTTCCGGCTTTTGCCGGTACGGTCAGCGGTTTCGTGACCGAGGCCGAAAGCGGTGAACCCCTGCAGTATGTGAACGTCAGTGTGGCCGGCACCAGGATCGGCGGCCAGACCAACAAGAAGGGCTATTACGTACTCAATCTGGCGCAGCCCGGCTCATACCGGCTGGAGTATTCTCTCGTCTCGCATGAGCGCGTCAGCCAGCCGTTCACATTGAACGCCGTGGGTGAGAATGTCAGCCTGGACGCGAGGCTGCGCAAGAGTGCGGTGGAATTGGGCAAGATCGTGGTCACGGCCACGGTTGAAGGCGATCCTGAAGGTCCCCTCATCCGCGCCAGCACCATCCAGCGCGGACGCCAGGACATCCAGAGTGTAGTATCCCCGGTGGAGTCGGACGTTTTCCGGGCCGTGCTCACGTTGCCAGGAGTGGCACCGATCTCGGATTTTTCCTCCGGCTTGTACGTGCGCGGCGGTTCCCCGGACCAGAATCTGATCCTGCTGGACGATATCGACGTCTACAATCCCAGCCACTTCGGCGGCGTGTTCAGCACCTTCAACACGGATGCCGTGGATAACGTGGAACTGATCAAGGGCGGCTATCCCGCCAAGTTCGGCGGCAGATTGTCCTCGGTGCTGGACGTCACCAACCGCCAGGGCAACCGCGTTCGGCCGCAAGGCGTGGCGCGGCTCAGCCTCATCTCCTCCTCCGCGACCCTGGAAGGGCCCTGGAAACTCGGCAAACTGCACGGCTCCTACATGGCCTCGCTGCGGCGCACCTATCTGGAATTGGTCAAAGAGCTCTATCCGGATTTGCCCGACTACTATTTTTATGACGGCCACGCCAAGCTCAACCTGGATCTGGATTCACGCAACAAACTCAATCTCAGCGCCTATTTCGGCCGCGACGACCTCAGCTTCGACTTCGGCAGCGTGCTCGATCTGGATTGGGGTAACCGGACCTTCACAGCCGGGTGGGTACATCTCTTCAATCCGCGTTTGTTTTCGCAGTTCATCTTTGCCGGAAGCGAGTTCCAGAGCAACTTTCAGCAGAAAAACAGCGACGGCACCGTGCTCTTCGACCGCAAGAACGGCATCCAGGATCTCAGCGCCAAAAGCGTCCTGAGTTGGAAACCAGACAACCGCCACGAGCTGGAGGGCGGTTTTGAACTCAAGTGGAACGACACCTGGCTCAAGCTGGACAGCTCCTACCAACTTGATCCCTCCTCCCTGCCGGATCTGGAGGTTTCCTCGCTCACCAGCGCCGCCTTCATCCAGGACAACTGGCAGCTCAACGAACTCTGGACCCTGCAGCCGGGACTGCGCGCCGCCTGGTATAAAAGCCTGAACCTGCGTCCCGGCCACATCCCCGAGGCCTCCTACGTCAACATCGAGCCGCGCGTCTCCATCAAGCGCCAGTTGGACGCGGGCGAAAGCGTCTATGCCAATTTCGGCGCCTATCACCAGTATCTGACGCTGATGACCATGGAGATCAGCACCCCCTTCGATGTTTGGTTTCCGCTCGACGGCAGCCTGGAGCCCGGGCGCAGCCTTCATTATATCCTCGGCTACCAGCGCGGGCTGAGCCAATACTTCCAATGGGAGGCGGAACTCTATTACAAGACCTACGGCAATCTGCTGCAATACAATACGGGCACGGATTTTACCTGGAACAACGAAACGGGGACGCTCTCCGACACCTTCCATGTGGGCACCGGCTTCACCTATGGGGCGGACCTGCTCTTGCGCAACGACTTCAACGGCCTGCAGGGCTTCCTCGGCTATACGCTCAGCCAGACTCAGCGCAAGATCGAGGACGTCAACATCGATCCCGCCACCGGCCAGCCCATGCCCTTCTATCCGCGTTACGACCGCAGCCACGCCGTTTCCCTGATCCAGACCTATAACTTCAGCCAAAACACCGGCCGGCAGATCCTCGGCTCCGACCTGAAACTGGGGCTCAACTTCAGCTACAGCTCCGGCCAGCCGACCGCCGTCCCGGAACGCATCTACTACGACGGCAGCAACTACCGGCTCATCTACAGCTATCAGGACCGCGAACGCCTGCCCGCCTACCTGCGTCTGGACCTGAGCGCCAAATTCGAGTGGGTGCGCCGCTGGGGCAGCATCGAACCCTATCTGGAGTTCATCAACGTCACCGGGCGCAAAAACGTCAGTTTCCGTTCCTATGACATCATTCCGGAGGAGGACGGCAGTTTCAGGCTGCGCCAGCGGGACGGCACACAGTTTCCCTTTTTGCCCTTCCTTGGGGTCAATGTCAGTTGGTGAGGCGGATGATGAGGCAATTATCGCTACTTGGGCTGGCCGCGCTGGCCTTGCTGGCGGTTTCCTGCGAAAACACCTCCGGGCCGCGCTTCGAGGGCGATGTCTATACCCTGGCGGGGCTTTTGGTCGCAGGTTCTGCGGTATCTTTGGAGAATCCCATCTATGTGACGCGCAGCACTTCGATCGATAGTTTCGATCCCCTGCAGATCTTTGTATTCGACGCCTCCGTCACGCTGCGGGATCTGGATACGGGGCAGGATTTCGTCCTCGAGCCGGCTTTGCACGAGTTCAAGATCAAATACATCGATCCCGCGGAGCATCTGATCCAGCCCCTGCACCGTTACCGCATCGAAGTCCAGATACCGGGCTACGATAGCTTGATCACGGCCGAGACCACCGTCCCCCAAAGCGTGTCACTCCTTCCCGACCCCTGGGACAACCAAGCTGCGAACACCGGCTACACCTTCGCGCCGGACTCGCTGACCACCACTCCCTACAGCCAGATCGACGCGCTCTACCCGCTTGTGATCGGCACCGGTGAAACAGCCGGGATTTTCAACTTTTTCGGCGAGATTTACTGCCTGGAGGAGTTTAGCACCGATCTGGAATTCACCACACAGGTCTTCGGCATCGAGCATCCGGACGAATCCCTGCGCGACATCTACAACGCCGATGGCGCCTTCCGCCGTGTCAATTTCCTTTTTCCCGCCCAATCCGGTCCGCTGGAGGGTTTACAGGGCAATTACCTGCTTTTGACCGACTACGCCTACGCCTTCGCGCTCTACGGACGCTACCGCGTAAAGGCCTGGGTGGTGGACGACAATTACTACCGCTATGTCTATATGGAGGAAGGCTACCTGCACGGCGGAGTGCAGAACGCGCTGGGCTATTTCGGCTCCGCCAGCGGGGGGACGCTGTATATCACAATAGGAAAGTAAGGCT
>CAYXEF010000070.1:0-13538 GCA_964463825.1 uncultured Candidatus Cloacimonadota bacterium
GGCGACGCCGGCGTTGATGTTGGCTTCCTCGGTCTGGGCGCCCATTTTCTTGGGTGTGCTGTAATAGCGGTCGGCAAAGGTTTCCATCAGTTGGGCGTGGCATTCCGGCTCGACATCGCTCACGTAGCGGAATTTCTTCTTCTCGGCGAAGGCCTTCTGCAGGGCTTCTTCGTCGATGACTTCCTTGCGCGCGGTGTTGACCAGGACGCAGTTGTTTTTGACCAGGCTGAGCAATTCCCAGTTGATGGACTTTTTGGTTTCGGCGGTGGCGGGAATGTGCAGGGAGACAAAATCGCCGGTTCTGAAGATATCCTCGACCTTGTTCAGGGCGGTGACGCCTTCCTTGGTCATGATCTCGGCGCTGAGGTAGGGATCGTAGGCAAAGACTTCCATGCCGATACCCTTGGCCATGCGGGCCAGGTAGCGGGCGACGAAGCCGAAGCCGTAGAGCACGAGTTTCTTGCCGGCGAGTTCGGTGCCGCTTTTGCCGTTGAATTTGCCGCGCGCCATGTAGATCATCATGGCCAGGGCGAGTTCGGCCACGGCGTTGGAATTCTGGCCGGGAGTGTTCATGGCGATGACGTTGTGCTCCGTGGCGGCCTTGAGGTCGATGTTGTCATAACCGGCTCCGGCGCGGACGACGATCTTGAGCTGGGGCGCGGCGTTGAACACGGCCTCATCGGCGATGTCGGAGCGGATGATCAGGGCCTCGGCGTCGGTTACGGCGGCGTGGAGGTCCTTGGGATCGGTGTAGTTCTCCAGCCAGGCGTGGGGATAGCCGGCGGCGTCCAGCTCCGCCTTGATTTTTTGCACGGCCTCGGCCGCGAAGGGCTTTTCGGTGGCGATCAGTACTTTGTGCATGACGGTCTCCTTATGTCTTTTTGTTGTAATATGCGATAGGTGATACACGATCGAACTCTGATAAGCTGACCGGCATGATCGCTGTGATCATTGCTTTTGACCGGGTTACGATCAGGCAAATCAGGTCCATCATGTCATCAGCGTTTGGTCTGCATTATGGGTTACTTGACCAGCAGCATGCGCCGCGAGAGGGTGGAGCCGGGAGTCTGCAGCCTGTATAAATAAAGTCCGCTGGCCACGGGGCGTCCGGCGGCGTCGGCACCGTCCCAGGCGATGCTGTGGCGTCCGGGCTCAAAATGGCCGGAAGCGAGCACGCGCACCAGCTGGCCTTTGAGGTTGTAGACCGAGAGACTGGCCGGTCCGGCGGCCGCGGTCTCGAAGGCGATGGTGGTGCTGGGATTGAAGGGGTTGGGATAGTTCTGCGCGAGGCGGTTTTGCCAGACCGGCTGGACGGGGTCGTCGCCGGTGACGTAACCGGTGCCGGCGAAGCTGCCATGGCGCTTGAGCGAGCCGCGGTAGGTGACCCAGGGCATGATGGGGGTCTCGGGTCGGCGCAGCTTGAGCACCAGCACTCCGGTGGAGTAGCCGGTCACCAGTTTGAGTTGGTCGTCGCCGTCAAAATCGCAGAGCGTGGCAGGCGTGCAGCCGTTGTAGGAAGTGACGAACGGAAATCCTGCCAGCGGCGAACCCTCGTGGTTGTAGGCAAAGACGGAATTGATGTAGCTGGTGAGCAGGATTTCGGGATAGGCGTCGGCGTCCAGATTGGCGATTAGCGGAGGCTGGTTGAACACGGCGCCCACTTCCAGCGGGAATCCGGGCAGGTCGCCGCCCTCCTGGTCCACGGCATAAAGGGTGCCGCCCAGGGTCACGAAAACGATGTCCAGCTCTCCGTCGCGGTCCAGATCCCCCACAACGGGACTGGACGCCATGGCGGCGGAGATGGGCTTGGAGAAAAGGATGTCGCCTGCCGGTGAAACGAGCACGGCCTGGGAATTGGTGCCCAGGGCGATACTGCCGTTGTCCAGCACCGTGGGGGCGCCGTTGATGGCTCCTCCGACCTGCACCGGGAATCCGGTCAGGGAAACGCCGGAGGGATTCAGCACATGCAGGTTGCCGTTTTGGGTGCCGGCGATGATCTCCATCAGGCCGTCGGAATTGAGGTCGGCGGCCGCGATCTCCGTGCTGAAAGGCGAGCCGAGGCTGAGGGGAAATCCGCTGACCGGGCTGCCGTCGGCGTTGATGGCGTGGAGGCTGCCATTGAGCGAATGCGCCAGCACCTTGTCGTGGCCGGAGGCGTCCAGAGTGGCGATGACAGGCGTGTAGAGGAAGGGACTGTTGCCGGTATAACTGAAGACCGGACTGCCGTCCAGCGTCCTGGCATAGACTCCGCCGAGGCGGCTGGCATAAACGAGTTCGGGAGCACCGTCGCCGTTAATGTCGCCCAGGGCGGTGCTGCGCATGACGTCCTGGTCCGGGGTTTGGTCAAATCCGTCAAAATACTCGCCCGCGTTGTCGATAAAATAGCCGGAGCCATGCACGTCCAGATAGGCGATATCAAGGCTGCCGTCGCCGTCCAGGTCGTAGACGACGGGCGCGGATTTGGTCTGCACCTGGCAATCCCAGGGGAAGCGGGTGTCGATGAGGGTGATCTCGTAGCCCAGGTCAAAACGGCGGACACCGGTGCTGAGGTTGGTGGTGGGATGGATGGAATCCAGTTCCAGCTGGAAGTTGTAGCTGCCGTAGCCTCCATCCATGGGGAGTTGGATCCGGAAATAGAAGTCCGCGGGGCTGGTCTGGCCGGGCAGGATTTGTCCGATGACCGGCAGCTCGCCCAAAAGTTGCACTCCGGCAGGCAGATTCAGGGGTGTGACGCTGACCTCGAAGGCCGTGCCCCAGTCCTCGTGGTTGCGGATGACGGGATAGACGCGCAGGATCTCGCCGGGGTTGATCGTGCCGTCGTTATCGCCCTCGATGTCGGAAATGCTGTAGTCCTCCAAAGTGAGCAGAGGCAGGGCGGGATCGGGGTATTTGACCTCGATGGAAGGATCGCCGAACAGCACGACTTCGTAGTAGCACCAGCGCATCACGTCGTTGGAGAGGGCGGCGTTGAGGTTTTGCTGCCGGGAATAGCTCAGCGCCTGGCCGAAGCGGGTGTTCAGGGTTTCGAACAGGCCGATGAAGTATTGGCGGTCGTAGAACTGCGAAGCCCCGTTGATGCTGCCGGGGGCGTACCAGCCATAGCGCGTGTTGCCGATGAAGGCGAAAAGGCCGCCGTCGGTGGTGACCATGTGTTCGGCGATGCATTCGCCGTCGCCGCTGGTGCGTTGGTCAAAAGCGGCGGGATAGCAGCCCTGGGTGTAGAGGAAGCCGTATTCGCTGTTTTCCAGCTGCTCGATGGTGTTGTTGCCCTGGCCCATGAGGAAGGTCTCGTTGGCGTGGCCCATATGGTTCATCACGTGCGCGCCCTGGTTGATGGCGTGCCAGACGCCGGTTTCGCTGTAGGTGCCGTCGCGCTGGTACATAGTGCGAATGTGGTAGGTTTCCGGGATGTGATTGGCGACGTCGTCCTTGTAGTCGCCGCCCCAGGTGACGGGATTCCAGTTCAGGTTTTCGCCGAACATGACGGCGAGGTTGTTGCTGAAGGTGTTGTAGTTCACATAGTATTGGGTCTTGCGGAAGATGTTGCCGAATTCGGCTGCGGTCTCGGCGGGGAAGCGTCCGATATGCACTTCGGGCAGCATGTCCACCTGGTCCAGGACTTCGCCGTAGAGGTTGTCGCCATCGGCGTTCCAATCGCCGTCCAGATTGCTGAAATAAATGTCTGTGGGCATGCGTTGGTCGACGGTATCGCCCACTTGTCCGTAGCAGCCGCGTTCCGGGACGATCTCGTCGTCGCCGCCCAGGATCACGAATTCCAGCGGAGTGGCGGTGTCCGCCCACGTCTGATAGGCGTCGCTGATGAAATTGCGCACCTTGGTGGCGTTGTCCGCGCCGGGATAAGTGCTGTAGATTTCGGAAGTGAGATAAACGGCGGTGCTGACATTGAGGTTGTTGCGCCACTGGATGTAGGACTGGAAGTGCGGGGCGCTGGCGGCGTTGGTGATGATGATCATCTGCCGCGGGGTGCTGAGGTCGATCAGCCGGCTCTGGGGCGTGTGGTCGCGCCAGGCTAAAGCGGCGGCGTAGGAGGCTGCCAGTTCGGGATTGAGCACGAAGCCCTGCAATTCTGCGCTGCCGCGTGCGGGAGCGTAGAAATTGGCGGAAGAGCGCGCCAGCTCGGCGTCCCAGGCGGTCTCGATCTCGATTTGCAGTTCGGGGCAGGCAAAGATCTCCCGGGTGACGGGATTGTATTTCCAGGGAAAGAGATCCAACACGGCGATCTGGTAGCCGCGCATGAGTTGCGTTCCCAGATAACGGAAGCTTTGATCAGGATAGGCGGCATTGGCGTTCCAGATCGCGGGATCGGGCTGCGTGGCGTCCGCAGCGGGCCGGGAGGTGGGTTGTTGAGCCCGCACGTAGTCCAGCGAGACGCCGGAGCGCTGCAATTCATAGGCAGAGGCGGAGACGTTGATGCCGGTGAGTTTCTCGCCAAAGGGCAACAGCACGCGCACCGGCAGATAGTTCAGCGCCGGAACACCGGGTTCCAGAAGCGGCGCGGTTTCCGTTCCGCGGGTTTGGCCGGTCCAGGCATTGGCGGGCACGTTCACATTCAGAGTGAGCCCCAAGGCTGCTCCGCAGAGGGCCAGAAGTCCGATTACAAGTGTCAGTTTACGCATATTCTTCATCCATAAGTCATATTATATACAGATAGGTATTTGAAAAATCAGTAAGTGACAACAGCCGAATTCAGTCAAGTATTTTTTCCATATCGAGGTTCATTGCCCGGGCCCTGGTGCGAAAGAGCGCCTTCAAGCGCACGTCATCAGCGCGCAGCGGAGTTTTTCATTCCAGGGGACGCAGGCACTCCCCGGAGTTGTTGCCCACCTTGTTCACGAATTTACTCACCGGATAGATCACCAAAGCATCATCCGGAGCGGGACGCAGCAGGCTCAGATAATGCGCGGGATCGGTGTTGGCGTGCTCCAGCCAGTCCAGGCGTTCGTCTCCTGATAAGAGCACCGGCATGCGTTGATGCAATTCGCGCATGGCAGAATTGGCCTCGGTGGTGACGATACCCAGCGAGGGGACATAGGAGCCGTCCGGGCCGTACCAGGCGTCGTAGATGCCCGCCAGATAAATGAGATCGTCGTTGGCGGCGTGGATGAAAAAGGGCTGTTTGTCGCTCTGGCGCCACTCATAGAAGCCGTTGGCGGGCACCAGGCAACGCCGCCGCTGCAATCCGCCGCGGAAAGACGGCTTTTGCGTGATGGTTTCGGTGCGCACGTTGATCAGGGCGTAAGCGGGAATTTCCTTGCTCCACGAGGGTATCAGGCCCCAGCGGAAAACTCCGAAATAGCGCCCCGCGTCCTGGCTGAGCACGGCACTCACGGTCTGCGTGGGCGCCACGTTGAAATTGAACTCCAGTTGCTCAGTTTTTTGGGTCAGCAGCAGTTCCTTTTCCAGCTTCTGCAGCCGGTCATATTTGATCACCTGGGCAAATCTTCCGCACATGGCAAACTCCTTGTGGTTGACAAGATCGCCCACGCGCGAAATCCTGCAACAAAAATCTGCAACCCCCCAAAACAAGGATACAAGCATGGCCAAATTCGACATCGACGCCGTGATGCGGGAACTGGAACAGCATTTTCATCAGGTGCGGACGCCCATTGTGGATCTGATCCAGGCCAAGACCAAAGATCCCTTCAAGGTCCTGGTGGCCACGATCCTGAGCGCGCGTACCAAGGACGAGACCACCACGCGGGCTGTGAACGAGCTCTTTAAGGTGGTGAAATCCGCCGACGATTTTGACCGGCTCAGCCATACGGAGCTGGACTCCATCATCCGGCAGGTCGGTTTCCACAACGAGAAAACCAAGCATCTGAAACAGCTGCCGGCCGTGCTGCGTGAGCGTTTCGGCGGCCAGGTTCCACCTGAGATCGACGATCTGCTGCTGTTGCCCGGCGTGGGCCGCAAGACCGCGAATCTGGTGCGCGCGGTGGCCTTCGGCCTGCCCGCGATCTGCGTGGACGTGCACGTGCACCGGATCAGCAACCGTTGGGGCTACATCAAAACCAAGACCCCGCTGGAAAGCGAGATGGCGCTGCGGAAGACGCTGCCGGACCGCTATTGGCTCTTCTACAATTCCTGGGTTGTCGCCTTCGGCCAGAACCTTTGCACCCCCCGCAAGCCGCGCTGCTCCGACTGCCCCGTGCATCGGTATTGCGCCAGAGTGGGGGTGTAGAAGCAGTCCGGACGGCGAGCGGCAAATAATCCTTGACGCAAATCCCGAACACGGCAACATAGTTTCAAACAAGGAGATCCTCCATATGGAACAATTACCCCCGCAAGGCTCATACCAGATACCCCGCCAGGACAACTACCGCATGACGCAGGAACCTGTGGCGCCGGTGATGACTGTGGGCAAATGGATCGTAACTTATCTTCTCCTGATGATCCCGCTGGTCAACATTATTCTGATGATAGTGTGGGCGGTCAGCGACACCGAGAATCCCAACCGCAAGAACTGGGCGATCGCCATGCTCATCTTTTGGGCGATCAGCATCGTGATTGCCATGTTTGCCTGGGGCGCCATCATCGCGGCCATGGGAGGGCTTTCCAGCGCCTTGGGCCAATAAGGGTTCTTACTTCAGATCCGGCGCTGTGATGCCGCTGCCTGCCAGTGTCGACTCAGGAGCGGCAAAGGAGAGGGAGAGCAGAGCAGCTTCAGCAGGCTCTGCGCTGTCCGTTTGGCTCATTTGAGCCGTTCCCAGGCGGCCTGGATGTCCGCCAGGTCAAATCCTTTGCGGTAGAAGTGCGTGAAGGTTTTTTCCTTCAGTTTTGCCCGGGGCAGATCACGCTGCCGGACGCAGTATTTTCGCATCAGTTCCAGCAAATCACCCACCGCCTGCGCCGGGTCGTAAAGATCCTGCATCAGGGGCTCCCAAATAGAGGCGGGGATGCGCTGTTCGCGCAGTTTGGCGCCGATGGCTTTTTTGCTGGCATGGCGGGACAGGTAAGATGAGATAAGTTGTTCAGCGAAGCGGGCGTCGTCCAGGAATTTCAATTCGCGGCAGCGATGCAAGGCACGTTCGATGATCGGCGTTTCAAATCCCTGACGCCGGAGCAGGTTGCGGCACTGGTGGCTGCTGTGCTCCGCCTTGGCCAGATAATCCAGGAGCAGGTTCAGGGCGCGCTTTTCCAAGGCTTGCTGCAGCGACGCCCATTCCACATCGCCGATCTCCCCGGCAAATCCCACGGGATACTGTAAAGGCAGTTCGCGCAGGGGCAGCGTGCCCCGCGTTCCGGCGTCCAGTTCGATCAGCGCGCTATGCTTCTTCTTCTGAACTATCCTCAGTTTCATTGCTGCGGTCGCTGGCGAAAATCTCGTCCGGATTGGCTTTGGAGCGCACGGCGGTTTCGATCTGCCCGAGCAGTTTGGGGTTCTCTTTCAGGTATTGCTTGGTTTTTTCGGAGCCCTGGCCCAGTTTGACGTCCTCGTAGGAAAACCAGGAGCCGCTTTTCTTGATGATGTTCATCTCGGTGGCCATGTCCAGGATGATATCCAGGTTGGAGATGCCTTCGCCGAAGATGATGGGGAAGATGACAGTCTTGAAGGGCGGGGCGAGCTTGTTTTTCACGATCTTGACCCGGGTCTTGGCGCCGATGATGTCGGTGTCCGTGCCGCCGAGCCTGATGCCTCCTGCAAAGCGCACTTCCAGGCGCACCGAAGCGTAGAATTTGAGCGCGACTCCGCCGGTGGTGGTCTCGGGGTTCATGTAGGCCGTGGCGCCGATCTTCATGCGGGTCTGGTTGATGAAGATGACAGCGGTGTTGGATTTGGCGACGATGGCTGTAAGTTTACGCAGGGCCTGGCTCATGAGGCGGGCCTGCAGGCCGACGTGGCTGTCGCCCATGTCGCCCTCGATCTCCGCCTTGGGCACCAACGCCGCCACGGAATCCACGATCACCAGATCCACCGCGGAACTGCGTACCAGGGTTTCGCAGACTTCCAATGCCTGCTCGCCGCCGTCGGGCTGTGAGAGCAGGAGTTCCTCGATGCGGACGCCCAGTTTCTTGGCGTAGGCCGTGTCCAGGGCGTGTTCGGCATCGATGAAGGCCACCACGCCTTTCAATTTCTGCGTTTCGGCGGCGATATGCAGGGCGAGGGTGGTCTTGCCACTGGCCTCGGCGCCGTAGATCTCGGTGACGCGTCCGCGCGGGATACCGCCGATGCCCAATGCCAGATCCAGATTGAAGGCGCCGGTGGGGATCACGTCCACTTTCTGCTGCGGTTTGTCCCCCAGTCGCATCAGGGTGCCGATCCCGTATTTCTTTTCCAATTGCGAGATCGCGGTCTTGAGCGCTATTTCCTTGTTCTTGTCTTGCATGCTGACTTCCTTTATGCTAAGCTGTATTGTTTCAAAACATGGTAGCTGGGCCCCTCCGGCCGCAACACGCTGCGATAGAGGGTCAGGCTGTCGTAGGGATACATTTCCCGGTCCACTGCGCTGCGCATGAGTTCCCGCTCCAATTCCGGCGACAGGCCCGCTCTGATGCGGCCCAGCGTAATGTGCAGCTTGAGTGGTTTGGCGTCCGGGTCAAATCCCTCCCGGTGCAATGATCCGAGCAGTTCTTTGTGCAGTCGGACCAGCGCATCGTCCCTGGCTGCCAAACTGGCCCAAACCAAGCGCGGCTCCCGGGCGGGAAAGAGTTCCACGCCCTTCAGCGCCAGCGGGAACGACTTCAACCCGCCCACAGCATCGTCCAGTAACGACTCCAGCTCCGGAATCCGCACGCTGTCCACATCGCCCAGAAAGAGCAGCGTGAGGTGCAGATTGCGCTCTTCCACCCATTTTACGCCGGGCGTGGCCCGAAACTGGCGCAGACAGTGGACGAGGCTTTCCCGCGCCGCCGCCGGGGCTTCCAGGGCGATGAAGCTGCGGTAGTTCATTCAGCGCTTGTAGCCGATGTCCCGCAAAAACTTCTTGCGGTGCGTGATGTCGGTGTCCAGCTCGATGCCCTTGGGGGCGGAACCGTCGATCACACCCAAAATGCCGTTGCCTTGATCGCTGCAGGCCAGAATTACCTGCACCGGGTTGGCCGTGGCGCAAAAAACCGAGGCTACCTCACGGCAGTCCTTGACCGCGTTGAGCACGTTAATGGGGAAGGCGCCGCGCATCACGATCAGGAAACTGTGTCCGGCGCCCAGGCGCAAGAGATTCTCCATCGCGCACTCGATCAACTCGCCGTCCGTGCCTTCCTTGCGCACCAGACACGGTCCGGAGGCCTCGCTGAAGGCCAGTCCGAACTTGATCCCGGGTACGCTGTTGACCATGAGCTCATACAGATCTTCCACGCTCTTGATGAAGTGGCTCTGCCCCAGGATAATATTGGTGTCGGAGGGGAAACGAAGCTCTTCAAGCCTGAGTTCCATGCTGCTAACCTCTGTGTTGTGATGCGGCAAGTTATTGCGCGGGCAGGGGCGTGTCAAGCAAAACTTTGCTCCCTCAATCTATCCCATTGCGGTATCCCATGCAGTTGATTGTTTTTGCGGACATCAGACCTGAATATCCAGGACCTTGCCACATAGTGTTGGCAGATATGAGAGCAGGTTGGAAGGCAAACTCCGATTATCTGCATCGAGTAAAGGCGCGCAGCGACTCCGACATACGTTCACACTCGGCGGCGGCGCGAATCTCCACCTGCGACCAGGGCGCTTCCACTCCCAACTGGTCATAGGCCAGCGCGAGCGCGCCATACAAAGGCAGTCCGTAACAATGCTTTGATATATGGATAATCGAGGCGGTATGGGCTATCGCCCGGGCTGCGGCCTGGGCCACGGGTTGGCACAAAGATTCCCGGGCGGCGGCATGGCAGGCTTGGATCAGGGGCTTGGCCTGTGGCAGCTTGATCTCGCCGGCCAGCCACTTGCGGGCCGCGGCCAACGCTTCCTGCGGGCGATGGTCCTCCGGGCAATGCTTACGCCACAGGGGCAGGATGCAATCCTCCGTATAAGCCAACGCCCAGTTCGCCAGCTCGGACTTGGCCAACTTGTCCATCTCCTGTATCAGTGCCTGGATGTAGGGCGCGTTCCAATCGCTGAGCATCTTGCGTGTCTTGGTCATCTCAGTCCTTCTTTGTCTGGTTCACATTGATACGGGTTCCCCCGTGCGACAGCTGCTTGTACCCTGAGAGTTTGTTTGACGGCCGGTGGCAGTTTGCTCAGAGCGAGGCATCGAGGCGGAGGAAGAAATTGAGTCCGGCGGCGGGGTAGCCGTATTCTGTCTCATAGTGGGTGTCGAAGATATTTTCCAGCCCCAGTGCGAGTTTCTGGCGTCCGAAACTCCAGTCCAGGCTGGCGGCATGGAGCCAATAGCGGGGCAAAGTGTGCAAGACGTCCGCCGTATCAGCGCTGAGACGCTCTCCCGTGAAGGAGAGATCGTAATGCAGGCCCAGGCGCCAGGGCAGGATCCAGTCCTGGCGCAGGGCGATCTGGTGGTGTGGGCTTTCCGTGAGTTCGTAGCCGTCTTCGCCATTCCAGAACAGGGCTGCATACTCCAGGCGGCTGGACCACCAGGGCCAGGGCAGCGCCTGGATTGAAGCCTCCGCGCCCCAACTGCGGATACGGTCCAGGTTTTGGTATTGATCTTCCTGCACGTCGATCAGGTCGCGGGTATCGTTGTAATAGGCGCTGAGCCGGCTTTCCAGGCGCGTTTTGCCGAGAGAGGCGCTCTGCCGGTGGGAAATCTCCAATTTGAGCGCGCGTTGAGGCAGCAGGTCGGGATTGCCGCGATCGGCGGAAAATAGTTGGCGCATGGTGGGATAGGCGGTGTTGCGCCCCAGGGAGAGCGAGGTCTCGCAAGTGTCGTTCCAGCGCAGGAAGAGGCCGCCTGAGGGCTCTGCCTGGAATCCGGCCAGGGGGCGTAAATCACTTTGATGGCCGCTGATCCCGCTACCGACGGAGAGCGTGGCGACAGGCGTCCAGCGGTATTCCCATTGGGCGAAGGCGTTGTAGATATTGAGCCAGTGCGGCGTCCATGTGAGATAGTTGCCGGTGTCGAGGCGGTTGCTGCGGCAGGATTCCGCCCGCAGGCCGGCATTGACGGTGTGGCCTTCGCCGGGAATCCATTCCAGCCTGGGATTGAGCCCCAGGGTATGGTTGCGTATCTGGCTGGAAATGCTCAAATGCTGATGGGCGGCGTCGCTGTATTGCTCATAGGTGTCGCGTGCAGCGTCGTAATAGGCCAGTGCGCTGAGCGTGGCACTGCCGCTGATCACATTTTCGTATTCAAGCGTGGACCAGGCACGCAGCCAGTCCTTGTAGGCGCGGTAATCCAGCGCGTAAACCGAGGAGGGGAGCAGTTTCTCGGGGACATAGCCGCAGCCGGCGGAAAGACCGATTTGGCTGAAGGGGGAGATTTGATAATCCAAACGCGTTTGCAGGTCATATTGGGTCTTGCGGCTGTGGTTGCGCACGCCGCCGCTTTCGAAGGGCGCGCCGGGATAATCGCGGGAAAGGACCAGCCCCTCGTGATGCTCCCGCGCCGCGTAAATCCAATAGCCGAAGTCTCCCAGGCGGCGTGACGAACTGAGCGTGATGCGGTTACTGTTGTTACGCTTGGTAAGTAGAGAAAGGCTTGCCCAGTCGCGGTTATCGGGATCGGAGGTGATAATGTTGACTACGCCGCCCATGGTTCCGGGGCCGTAGATTGATGCGGCGGGACCCTTGATGATCCTGATTTCGCGGATGCCGGCGGGCGCGATCTGGTGCAGATCCACATTGCCGAAATAACCTGCGTTGAGCGGCCGTCCGTCGATCAGGACGTGTAACTCGTTCTTGCGGAAGCCGCGCAGGCGCAGATTGCTTTCGTCCTTGGTGCCGGAAGTGTTGGTGAGACCGGGGATGCCCTGCAAGCCATCATAGAGATTGAGGGCGGCGACTCCCTGCTGGGCGGGAAAATCCACCACGCGCACCGTCCCCACGGTTGCGGAAGGACGCCTCGCCACCACGCGCACCGTCTCCAGCAAATACCTGGGGCGGGTCAGGGTATCAGGTTGAGCGGCCCCTCCGGCTGTCTCCGCCAGGCAAAACAGCGGTAGCAGCCAGATCAGGCCCGTGACGCACGCACGCGGCGTCATCAAACGTTACTCCGAACTCAACTCTGTACTTTCGTATCCGGACAGGTTGGCCGGAATGGAGAACTCGAGATTCGCGCTGGCTTGCGGGGCGAGTTCGAAATCCCAGACCTGCTCCGTGGCTCCGAACACTTCGACCGAGGAGAGTTTCTTGAATTTCTTGACGCTGTTGGGCAGGCCGTCGTTCAAGGCGGGGAAGGTCGTGACCTCGGAACTCAGCAGATAGTAGCCCTCCGCGATCTGCGCCGGCTGATAGTACTTGGTGTAGCCGTCCGCGGCGACCAAAGCCACCGAATCGAAGACTGCGACACCCGCCAGCAGGTCGCTGAGTTTGATCGCGTCTTCGGTGCCGCCGATCCAATTGGCGGTGGGATACTTGCTCAGACCGTGCAGTTCGACCATTTTGTCCGTGCGTGAACCCGTGGAGATATCCACTTTGCGATAGAGGCGCACCGGTCCGGCATCGCGTACGCGGAAGGCTCCGGGCAGGTTTGAGGTGGGAAACCAGGTGCGACGGTCGTCACTGGGAACGATGTAGCCCGCGATATAGGTCTCCCAGGGCAGGTCATAACCGGCGTTGACGCTCTGCCTCGGACTGAAGCCGTCCACCGCGCTCACGATCTCGTAGGCGAAAAGAGCGCGGAAATCGTCGGTGGGATCGGCAGCAGGATCGACCAGCGCGCGCACGGAATCGGCAGATACAAATTGATCCAGGGAATATCCCAGGATGGGATCCTCGGTGGGATCCGACTGGCTGCAGGCGGCTAAACCAAACAGCAACAGGGCAATGCCCAGATACATCAGCTTCTTCATTTTTCCTCCAGAAAGCTGAAAAAGAGGGGAGCTTTGGCTCCCGCCTTTCCAAGTGTGGGAGGCGACGCAGTTTCCCGCGCCACCCTATCGGTGTTTGCCCCTGCCTTGGAGGTTTAGGGCTGAACACTCGGCGTGAAGGACTTGTCTCCGGGGACAGCACTTGTTGTCAAGCAAAAACTGCACCGCCACAGCTCCGGAATAGCCCGCGCAGAGCCGGATGGGAGATTTTGCTTGACAATTTATAGACAAACATCAGTTAAACATTTATTCTGGAATCCGCCCCGGGCCGATACCACGATGCCCGTGGCCAAGAGGAGCGAAGATCATGAAAACAAGCGCAATTGCTTTGTTATTGGCTTTACTAGCCCCGCTGAGCCTGACGGGCAAGGAAGTGTTATTGGGCACTTACGACGGTTACAATCTGCTGGGCGAATCGCCCTGCCCCTATGGCAATTACACTGAGGTGGAAAAAGACCAGTACCTGTTCACGGCGGCGGAACTGACCGCCTCGGGAGCCAGCGCGGGCGAGATCCTGGCCCTGTCCTTCTACGTGGAATCCGTGAATGGCTGCCAGCCCCTCAACCGTTTCGCCATCGCGATCGGCCACACCACTCTCAGCCAGTTTGGCA
>CAYXEF010000071.1:0-13520 GCA_964463825.1 uncultured Candidatus Cloacimonadota bacterium
GCATCGTGGCTTCAGGTCTGGCGGACGAATGCCTGTTGCAAATGGGCTTTGTGATCGGCGAAGCGGAGCCGGTGTCGCTGATGGTGGATAGTTATGGCAGCGGCGCCCTGCCGGACGGCGAGATCGAAGCTTTGGTCCGCCGCAGTTTTGACTTGACAGTAAAGGGAATCATCGAATATCTTGATTTGCGTCGGCCGATCTTCCTCCAGACAGCCGCCTACGGCCACTTCGGCCGCGATGAGGCGAGTTTCAGTTGGGAACAGGTCAGACCTCTTAAATAGGAACCAAAATGGATTTGTACAGGTCACTTAAGGCCGCAGATAGATTCTTCCTGATCGCGGGGCCCTGCGTGGTGGACGAGCCCGGGGTGATGGACGCGGTGGCTGGGGCCTTGGTCCGGATCCGTGATCGTTGCGGTATTCCCGTGGTGTTCAAAGCCTCCTACGCCAAGGCCAACCGCAGTTCCGGGGATTCGTATTCCGGTCCGGGCCTGGACGCCGGTCTGAAAGAGCTGGCCCGGATCAAGGCGCAATACGGCCTGCCGCTGCTCAGCGACGTGCACGAACAGGCTGAAGTACCGGCCGCGGCCGAAGTCTGCGACATCCTCCAGATTCCCGCCTTCCTCTGCCGCCAGACCGCGCTGATCCAGGCTGCTGCGGCGACCGGCCGCATCGTCAACCTCAAAAAGGGCCAGTTCATGGCGCCCGAGGATATGCGCCAGGCCGCGGCCAAAACCGGTGACAACCAACAACTGCTGCTCACCGAACGGGGCAGCTGTTTCGGCTATCACAACCTGGTGGTGGATTTCCGCTCCTTTGCTGTGATGGCGGAGCTGGGCCATCCGGTGGTCTATGACATCACCCATTCTTTGCAATTGCCCAGCCTGGGCGCAAGTTCCGGCGGCATGCCGCAATACGCTGAGCTGATGGCGCGGGCCGCTCTGGCCACGGGCAAGGTGCAGGGCCTCTTTCTGGAAACACATCCGAAGCCGGATCAAGCCAGAAGTGACGCCGCCAGCATGCTCCCACTGGAGAAACTGCCAACCCTGATCGACGGCTGCCTGCGTATCGCACAGGCGGTTAAGGAGGACAAATGATCTTAAGAAAGATCAGCAAACCCAACAGACCGATCCTGGTCTGGGAACGGATCAAACTGCTGGTCTTCGATTGTGACGGCGTGCTCACCGACGGGCGCATTATCTACGACAGCGCCGGCAACGAAGCCAAGAATTTCGACGCCCATGACGGCATGGGATTTTTGCTGCTGCGGCAGACCTCCATCCTCTCCGCAGTGATCACCGGCCGCAATTCCAGCCTTTTGGAACGGCGCTGCAAGGATCTGAAGATCGGGCACCTGTATCAGGGCGTGTCCGATAAGCTTCAGTGCCTCACGCGCTTGCTGCAGGAGTTGCAATTGGACTTTGCCAACGTGCTGTATATGGGTGACGACTGGAACGACCTGCAGGCGATGTTTAACGCGGCGATCTCGGTCTGCCCGGCAGACGCGCCACCCAATATCCGGCAACTGGCCGACCATGTGACCACCCTGCCCGGCGGACGCGGCGCCGTGCGGGAATGCATTGAATATGTGCTGCACAACCAGGGTATTTATGAACAAGCGGTGCTCAGTTATCTCAACCAGGGTCAAACCCCTTGACTGCCTCGTGGTCGTGATGCTGCTGAGCCTGGCGGCCTGCGGACCGAGCCGGCTGGAACAAAGTTACGGCAAACTCGGCCAGGGATTGCCGGATGAAACCAGCACCGACGTCACCATCACGGAACTCGACAAGGGCGAGATAGAATATATCCTGAGCGCCGCGCGCCTGGAACGCTTTTACGACCGGCGCATCATCAGGGCTTACGAAGTGGACATCCTGGCCTTCAGCGGCAAGGACCGGCAAAGCACCAAACTCAAGGCCGACAGCACGATCGTGGACGACGCCCGCAACCTGATCTACGCCCATGGCAATGTCAAAGTCAACTACCCCGAGGTCAATGTCAGCACCACGCGCCTGATCTGGGACCGCAACAGCAATGAGCTCTTCGCTCCGGACCGGGTGACCCTGATCCGGGAGGGCAATATCCTGCGCGGCACCAATCTGCGCACCAATCTCAGCATCTATCCCACCCAGATGGACAGTGTCACGGCGGAAGGATACGTTGATCAGGAATATCTGGATTGGTAGCCTGCTCCTGCTTCTGACGCTGCCGCTGGCGGCGCAGAAACAGAACGAACAGCTCCGGGTGGTACATTCCGACCGGCTGGCACTCAGTAAAGCCAACAACGAACAGGTCATGGAACTGAGCGGCAAAGTCCATTTTTGGTACGGGCAGACAGAGTTCAAGAGCGACCGGGCCCTGATTTTCGACACCCAGAAGATCGCCCGCCTGGACGGCAACGTGCGTGTCAACAACGATTCGTTGGCTTTGACTGCAGACAGCCTGGCTTATTATCGTATCCCTGATGAACTGAACGCCGGCGGCCGGGTGTTCATCAATGAACGTAAGACAGGCGGCGGCTTCAGCTGGTTGCGTTCCGAATACGCCATCTACCGCAAGGGAGAGAACAATATCACTGCCTGGCGCAATGTTTCGGCTTACGACAGCGATGAAAACGCCAGCGCCAGCTGCGGCTACGCCTTTTGGGACCGCCGCAACGGCTATGCCTACATGGTGGAGGATCCGGTCCTGCGCACCGCCAGGCAGGACACCCTGGAGGTGCGGGCGGACAAGATCGAGTTTTTTGACGCCGAAAGTAAAATCGTGGCGACCTTCAATGTACTGGCCCAGACGCCAGATTACTCCGCCAGCAGCGATTTTTTGCTCTATTTCCTGGAGGAGGACAAAGCCGTTTTTACCGGCCAGCCGCTGTTCAGATCCGAGCTGGCCGACGCCTCGGCGCGCGAATTCTATCTTCTTTTAAAGGACCGCAAATTGACCCGGGCGGAGCTGGTGGATTCCTGCCGGGTGGAATTCGCCGAGCAGAGAGGTGCAATCAAGACAAACTGGGTTCAGGCCAGTTTCATCACTCTGGATTTCGAGCAGGACGCATTGCGCGGATTTCACGCCGAACAGGCCGTCGATTATTTCTATTCGCAGGAAGAGGACAGTGAACGGGACTATTTGGTCAACCACGCCCGCGGCGGTATCCTGGATGCGCTCTTTGGGCTGGACAACAAGCTGGAGCAAATGATCATGCGCGAAGGCATCAACGGCGTCTACAGGTTCCGGGAACGGTCCTGAGACAGACAGGCATAAACAGCATGGAACTACATAAGATACAAGCCCGGGAATTGATGAAGGTCTACGGCAAGCGCACCGTGGTCAAAAACCTCAGTATGGAGATGCATCAGGGCGAAGTGGTGGGGATTCTGGGTCCCAACGGTGCCGGCAAGACGACCACATTCTACATGATCCTCGGCCTGGCCAAGCCCAATCGCGGCAGGGTCCTGCTGGATGAGCGCGACATCACGCACTACCCGATGTACCGCCGGGCCAGGCTGGGACTGGGCTATCTTGCTCAAGCGCCCTCGATCTTTTCCAAACTCACCGTGCGCGATAACGTGCTGGCCATCCTGCAAACCCTGAAACTGAGCAGAAAAGAGCAGCAACTGCGCCTTGAGCAGGCTTTGGAGGAACTGAACCTCACACCTCTATCCAAACAAAAGGCCTACACACTCTCCGGCGGCGAACGGCGTAAGCTGGAGATCACCCGCGCGCTGGTGACCAAGCCCACCTTCATCTTCATGGACGAGCCCTTTGCCGGAGTCGACCCCATCGCCGTGGCGGACATCCAGGACATCATCGGCAAACTGCGGGACAAGAACATCGGCGTCATGATCACGGATCACAACGTAATTGAGACTTTGAAAATCGTCAACCGGGCTTATATTATCTACGAAGGAAAGATAATCGTTTCAGGTTCTTCACTGGAGCTGATCAATGATGAAAAAGCGAAGCAAGTCTATCTGGGAGAAAGATTCCTGACCAATCCCTTTGAGAATAAAACATGAGCGGTCTCCATCAACACCTGTCCCTGAAGCAGAAACAGGAGCTGGCGCTCAAACCCAAGATGCTGCAATCCCTGAAGATGCTCTCACTGCCCATCCTGGAACTGGAGACTTATATCAAACTGGAGTTGGAACATAATCCGCTCCTGGAACTGAGGGAGGAGAAGGAAGAGGAGGACATTGACGAAACCGGGTTCGAGGCCTCTCCTCCCGAAAGCAAGACTCCGCTCGAGGATCCGGAAAGCAGCGAGGAACTGGGCCAGACCCTCTCCGAAGCGCGTGAACTGACCGAGATCCTGGATCAATGGAATGAATATCACCAAGGCTATGAAGGCTGGCATCACGAGGTTGAGGGCGAACAGGGCGAATCGCTGATCCGTTATGAGGAAAACGGCAAGGAGAAATTCCTGCAGCAGTTGTATCCTCTTTCTTTGCCGGAAAACGAGGTCGACTTTGCCGGCGAATTGATCGACAGCTGCAACAGTTATGGCTTTCTGCCGCCCCATTACGACATCGTGAGGGTCGGCCGCCAATACCAGATCAAGCCCCGGCGGGCGCGGGAACTGCATCACTTGATCCTGAAACTCAACCCCCAGGGCATCACAGCCCGCAACATCAGCGAGTGCCTTGTGGCCCAGCTCAGCGACAGCCAGTTGCGAAACAGGATACTGGTCGGCCTCTGCACCGATCAGTTCGTCAACCTTATCCACCGCCGCTTTCAAAAAATCGCATCCCACTACGGCGTGTCCGAGGAATACATCCTCTCCCTGCGCGATCAGGTGGCCAAACTTGATCCCAAGCCCGGTTTGCGCATCCTCAATCCCAATGCCGCCTATGTCTGCCCCGATATCACCATCAAACTCATCGACGGCAAATACGAAGTGATCATCAACGATCACATCACGCCCAACATCATTATCAGCCCGCGCTACCGCCGCATGATCAGCCGCGGCAATTTCGACCGGGAAACACTGCAATTCGTGCGCGAGCGCATCAACAGCGCCAAGTTCCTGATTAAAAGCATTTTTATGCGCACCCGCACCCTGGAACGTGTCGCCCTCTCCATCGTCAAGCACCAGCCGGACTTCTTCTACGGCGGCAGCGGTGTCATGCAGCCGCTCACCTACGCCGTGATCGCCAGGGATCTCTCGGTAAGCGAATCCACCATTTCCCGCGTGGTCAAACATAAATACGCCGAAACTCCCTACGGCATCTATGCCCTGAAGGATTTCTTCAGCAGTACCGCCGGACGGGACGACAATTACATCAGCATTTCCAGGCAGCGGGTGAAATCCTATCTGGTCAATCTCATCGAACAGGAGGATAGGAAACATCCGCTGAGCGATCAGGAACTCGTCGAGCACCTCAAAGCCTACGGTTTGAATATCTCGCGTCGCATCGTGGCCAAATACAGGTTTGAATTGGGAGTCCTGAACAGCCGGCTGCGCAGGCAGTAAACAGGTTTGTATGAAACAATCAGTTGTTAGAATACAATAAAGGAAAAACCAAAGGAAGTGAAGTGCCCTTGCATGATGTCCTGATCATCGGAGGAGGCCCGAGTGGTTACGAAGCCGCCATCCGGCTCAACCAGTATGGAATAGACTGCGCGGTGCTGGAATCCGCCCGAATCGGAGGTATCTGCCTCAACTGGGGCTGCATCCCCACCAAGGCTTTAGTGCGCAGCGCCGAGCTTTACCATGAGTTCCGGGACGCCGGCAGTTATGGTTTGCCAGCCTTGGCCGGACAGGCCGATTACCAGAAAGTCTTCGAACGCAAGAACTCCGTCGTCGAACAGCTGGTGGGCGGCATTGAGTTTCTCTTTCGTAAACGCGGGATTCCCATACTGTCGGAACGCGCTGTGGCGGTGGCCCGGACCGATCAGGGCTATGTTGTGGAAACTGCCGGCAACACGCGGATCGAAGCCCGCCACCTGATCGTCGCCACCGGTTCTCTGCCCAAGGAACTGCCCGGCGTGAGCATCGACGAGGAGCGGATCCTGTCATCGACCGGACTGCTGAAGCTGGACCGCTTGCCCAAGAGCCTGGCTGTGGTGGGCGGCGGAGTGGTCGGTTGCGAGTTTGCGAGTATCTTCAATGCCTTCGGCGTTCCCACCCAGATCATCGAGTTTCTACCCCGCATCCTGGCCACCGAGGACGAGGAACTCACCAAACGCCTGACCCTGGCGCTCAAAAAATCTGGCATCAAAATCACGACCGGCGTGGGAGTGCAGTCTAGCCAGGCTGTGACGGAAGGGACGGAACTGCTATTAAGCGATGGAAGTTCCCTCACGGCCGAAAAAGTGCTGCTCAGCGTCGGCCGAGCTCCGCAGCATGACCTGTGCTGGCAGGATCTGCAAATCGAAACTGAGAAAGGTATTATCAAGATCGACGACACCATGCGCACCAATCTGCCTGGAGTTTACGCCATCGGTGACGTCACCGGCAAATTGCCTCTTGCGCACACCGCCGCCAAGCAGGGTTTGATCGCCGCTTCGCACATCCGGCACAGTTTGCGGGGCGGTGAGTTCAACCTGCCACCTCTCAACTATGCCAATATCCCGCGCTGCACCTTCACCTCTCCGGAACTGGCCTCCGTGGGCCTCACCGAGCAAGAGGCCCAGGACAGGTATGGCGGGATCCAGGTCGGCCGTTTTCCTTTCAGCGCCAATGGCAAAGCCCTGGCTCTGGGCAACAGTTTCGGCTTCGTCAAGACCGTTGCCCGGGCTTCGGACTCCGTGCTGGTCGGAATGCACATCCTGGGACCCCAAGCCGCCGAGCTGATCGCCCAGGGAGCCCTGCTCATTGCCCTGGAAGCGCCTGCCAACGTGGTCGAACGCGTTGTATGGGCCCACCCCACACTTTCGGAAGCTGTAATGGAGTCCTTGGAGGATCTCCATAAACTATCGATTCATAAAATCTAAAGGAGGAATCACACATGCAGATCACGATCACTGCCCGCCATTTCGAACTCACCAAAGCGATCCGGGACTATGTGGAATCGTCGTGCCTCAAAGTCAAAAAGTACTTTGACCACATCATCAATATCCATGTGACCCTTGCCCTGGAAAACAGCCGCAATATCTGCGAGATCGCCTTGCACGCTTCGCGGTTCAACCTCCAGAGCCAGGCTGAGGAAATGGATATGTACCTTTCCATCGACACCGCCCTGGATAAAATGGAAGCGCAGATCAAGAAGCTGAAAGACCGTGTGACCGACCACCAAAAGAAGGCCCTCAAGGAACAATACCCGGAGTTTTCCCGGGAATCGGACATCCTGCTGAGCCCGGAAAAAACCAGCCGTAAAACCATCAAGACCAAACGCGTGGTGCCTGAGATCTACAATGTCCAGGAAGCCATGACCAAACTCGACTCCCTCAAGGAAGAATTCCTCATCTTCAAAAACATCGAGACAGACCGGCTCAACGTCCTGGTCAAACGGGACGAGCACAACTATAAACTCTTTGAACCCTGAACCGCCGTCCGCGTGCTGCCGGCCGGAGCTCGAATCCTGCCGGCGGCATGCGGCGGATGAGGACGCACTATGAAAGTTGTTACCCTGCGTGAGTTCTTTGACCTGAAGAAGAAAGATCTGGCGCTGTCGCTGTTGACGGAGCCGGAAACCCTCAACCGCAAGCTCAGCTCGCCCCACCTCAACCGCCCCGGCCTGGCGCTGGCGGGCTATCTGGAAGTGTTTTCCGCCGACCGCATCCAGATCCTGGGCGAGGTTGAAGTGCGCTATCTGCAAAGCCTCAAGTCCGATCTGCAAATGGAGCGCTGGCGCCAGCTACTGCTCACCGACCTTCCCTGTATCATAGTCACCAAAGGATTGACCCTGCCACCGAATTTGGAGCATCTGGCCAACGAGCTGAACGTTCCCATCCTGTCCAGCCGCATCTCCACCATCCAGCTGATCCAGCAGCTAAGCCGCTACCTGCTGGATCTCTTCGCACTGGAAAAGACAGTCCATGCCACTTTGGTGGATGTTTTCGGCCTGGGTATCCTACTCACGGGCAAAAGCGGCATCGGCAAGAGCGAATGCGCGCTGGATCTGATCCACCGGGGCCACAGCCTGGTGGGCGACGACCTGATCACCATCCGCTATTTGGATGAACAGCTCTGGGGCAGGTCCAGCCGGGAATTTGGCCATTTCATGGAGATCCGGGGCGTGGGCTTTGTCAATGTGGAGCGCATGTTCGGCATCGAGCGGGTGCGCCGGCAAAAAACCATCGACCTGCAGATCGAGCTGATGCCCTGGCAGGAAAACATGGACTATGAACGCATCGGACTCACCAATAATTACTCCGAACATCTGGGCATCAAGTTGCCCATAATCTTCCTGCCGGTATCCCCGGGCAAGAATGTCTCGGTGATTGTAGAAGTGGCGGCCATGAACATGATCCTCAAAGGCGTGGGCTATGACGCCGCCGAAGACTTCAACCGCCGCATCAATGAAGAGATCCGCCAGCAAGCCCTGCTCAAACCCGCCACCGACCTGAATGTTGACAAAAACGATTAAGGTCACCAACAAACTGGGCCTCCATGCCCGTCCCTCAGCTCTGATCGTGCGCATGGCCACCAAATTCCGCAGCGAGTTTTTCATCACCAAGGACGGTATGGAGGTCAACGGCAAGAGCATCATGGGTGTGATGATGCTGGCCGCGGAATGCGGCGCCACGCTGCAGCTGCGCGCCGACGGCGTCGACGAGCAATACCTGCTGGACGAGATCGAAGCCTTGATCAAATCCGGATTTGGCGAGGATTAGGAGCGTGCCATGCTGACTCTGGAAGGAATCGTCATCAAGTCCGGGCTCAAAATCGGCCGTGCCCGCAAGTTCTCAACGCAAACGCTGTCCGTCAGTCCGCAGCGGATCCGTCCCGCCGATGTGGAGCGCGAGTTAAACGCTCTGAACGAGGCTATCGCACAAGTCGAGGAATCCATTCACCGGCATTTGCGGCAGATCAAACGGGAAGGTCCGGATACAGAGATCCTCAAGGCTCATATCATGATCCTGCACGATCCCGAACTCCTTTCCCGCACTCGCGAAGCCATCCGCCAGCAGCACGAATCCGCCGCCTACGCCGTATTCCGGATCCTGACACAAATCAGCGGGCACTTTACCCAACTCACGAACGACTTTCTGGCCCAGCGGGCTGCCGATTACCTGGATATCCGCCAGCGCCTGGTGGCCGAACTCACAGGCCAGGACTCCGATGAAATCGACGACTGGGAACCGGAGCAGATAGCCGTGTTGCGCGAAGCTACACCCTCCCAAATCAGCGGCTTTTCCCGCCAGCACGTTTCAGGCTACTGTTCCGAAATGGGCAGCTTTACTTCCCACGCCTCCATCCTGACGCGTTCCATGAGCATCACGGCAGTGGCCGCCGTTCCCGGACTCTATGATCAGATTCGGGACGGAGACCTCCTGATCCTGGATGGAATCGACGGCAAGGTTATCGTAAATCCGGATGCCCCCACACTGCTGCTTTATTCGCAATTGATGGAGAAATATCTGGAGCAGGAAAGCCAGGAGCAGAGCCTGACCGGACTGCCCACTCTCACCGCCTCCGGACGCAGGATCAAACTGCGCTGCAATCTCGATCTGCTCTCCGAGATCGAACGTCCTGCCAAGCTCGGAGCCGATGGCATCGGGCTCTACCGCACGGAGTTCCTCTATCTGGGCAAGGAGACTCTTCCCTCCGAGGATCTGCAGTTCGAGATCTATCGCCAGGTGGCGCAAAAGACCGACCCGCACAGCGTAATCATCCGCACCTTCGACCTCGGGGGTGACAAACTCTCCCACCTAATTCCTTCGGTTCCGGAGGACAACCCCTACCTCGGTTGCCGAGGTATCCGCTTTTCGCTGGCCCAACCGGAGATATTGCGCACCCAGATCCGCGCTGTACTGCGCGCCGGGGTCTTTGGCAATATCAAACTGATGTTTCCCATGGTTACCGACATCAAGGACTTCTACGCCGCCCGGGATATTGTGGAGGACTGCCGCCGGGAATTGCGCTCGGAAGGTATTGATTGTGCGGAGAAACTGCCCCTTGGCGTGATGATCGAGGTTCCTTCGGCCGCACTCTGCGCGGAAGAATTCGCCATCCACTGCGACTTCATGAGCATCGGCACCAACGACCTCGTGCAGTACACTCTGGCGGCGGATCGCAACAATTCAGCACTCACGCCCTATTACATCTCCCACCATCCCGCGGTGATGAGCCTGCTGCTGCAGACCCTGAAAGCCGCGAGAAACCAGGGCAAGCCGGTCTCAGTCTGCGGCGAGATGGCCTCGTTGCCGGAGTATGTGCCGCTGCTGGTCGGCCTCGGTTTTGACGACCTCAGCGTCAATCCGGCCTCCTTTCTGGAATGCAAGCGGATTATCCTGGGTTGCGACGCGCAATTGGATGAACTGCTGCAGCGCCGGGAGTTGCCTTCCAGCCTGGCCGGATGGGAAGAAATGATCTACCAAAAACTTAAGCCCTATTACCATCTCTAAAGGAGTCCGCCATGCTGCGCTTTGAACACTACAACCTGCTGCAATCCACTTTCCTGCCCACGGCCATTCCTCCGGCCAAGGTCAAGGACTATCACTACGCCTGCCTGCAAGCCCATGAAGAGATCATGGCCGATCGTCATGCCGACATCCTGGGCTTCTACAACCTGCCGGAACAGGATTGCAGCCGCATCCATGACTTTATGGCGCATGTGGATCCCCGCTTCGATACCATGGTCGTGCTGGGCATCGGCGGCTCGGCACTGGGCAACCGGGCTCTCTATTCCGCGCTGCGCACCGAACGCGAACTCCCCCGGCGGCTTTTTGTTTACGACAACGTCGATCCCGTCTTCCTGCATGAGATCCTGAGCCAGTTGGATCTGGACCGCACCCTCTTCAATGTGATCACCAAAAGCGGCACCACGGCTGAAACCATGGCCGGTTATATGATCCTGGCAGAGATCATCCGCCAGCGCCATCCGCAAGATTACACGAAGCGCCTGATTATCACCACTGACCGGGAGAAGGGCTTTCTGCGGCAAGTGATCAAAGACGAAGGCTATCCTTCCTTTGTGGTGCCGGACAATGTGGGCGGGCGTTTTTCCGTGCTCACGGACGTCGGGCTTGTTTCCTCAGCCTGCACCGGAATGGACATCGGCCAGTTGCTCCAGGGCGCTGCCAGTATGCGCGATCGCTGCCAGGATCTTGACCTGGAGGCCAATCCCGCCTACCTCAACGGGCTCCTGCATTATCTCTACCAGCGCGAGGGCAAAAACATCTCCGTCATGATGCCCTATTCCAATTCGCTTTACGACCTCGCGGACTGGTATCGCCAGCTCTGGGCGGAAAGCCTGGGCAAGCGCCATGACGTCAAAGGCCGCGAGGTGCTGGTCGGCCAGACTCCGGTCAAAGCACTGGGCACGACGGACCAGCATTCACAGGTTCAACTTTACACCGAAGGCCCCAACGACAAAATCTTCACCTTCCTCACAGTGGAGAGTTTTGCCCACGATTACACCATCCCGAACCTGCATCCCGAGAGGGTCGAGGTATCATATCTGGGAGGACGTAGACTCTCAGAACTGCTCAATGCCGAACGTCTGGCTACCGAGATCGCTCTCACCAAAGCGCACCGGCCCAACGCCAATCTCGTCTTTCCCCGGATCGATGAATTCCACCTCGGGGAATTCATCATGATGTACGAGATCCAGACCGTGTTCACCGGCAAATTGCTGCACATCAACCCCCTCGACCAACCCGGCGTGGAGGCCGGAAAGATCGCCACCTATGCGCTGATGGGCAAAGCGGGATTTGAGAAGGAGCTGGCGGAAATCAGGGAGTATCTGTCCCAAAGGGAGAACTAACACGGATTGGGGGTTCACGGGGAAGCCAGGGCCTGAGCCCCGTTCATTTTTCTTGACAGTATCGGTGAGCTGTGCGGACATTGCCCCGGAGTAATAGATGCGGATCAAACGCAGCCTCAGTATCAGTTTGAACTCGGTCCTGCCCCTGCTGGCAGCGCTGATGGGGCTGCTGCCGCTATTTGGCGGACTGCCTGTGGCCCGCTTGGAGGCCTGCGCCATGAGCGCCCTGATCGCTCGCCGGAACTGCACTTTGGATACTTTCCCCGTTGTCGACCAGGTTCCCGATTACTGGGATTATAACGATCCTTGGGACTACTTTGCCTTTGTCATGGCCAATTCCTTCGAGCATTACAACGACGACGGCTACGGTGTGGCGGTCTGGCGCGACAACGATCCCGTACTCCGTTCGCGGGGCATGTGGTACAAGCGAGTGCTGGAGCAGCAGGACTTCGGCGGCACCTACTACACGGGCCAATACCTGCAGTATGGCGGTCAATTCGGCCTTTGGGAGCAGGACATCCTGGATCAGGCCCTGCTCGGTGTCCAAAGTGGCGAAGGCGCTCCGGTCATCGCGCTGTTGCATGCCCGCAACGCTTCCGGCCTCACTTACGGCAATCATCCTTTCTGGTTCAACTACGGCGGACGCAGCTTCGGCTTCATGCACAACGGCGTCTGTAACAACGCCCGGACCTTCATGATCAACGCCGTAAACCAGCTGCATCCAGACCTGGATTGGTTTGCCAGCTACCCCAGCAATCACTTCAATAATCACAATCCCGCGCAGTGGGTGGATTCCGAGGTTCTGTTCCACTACATCATGGCTCACATCATGGCTGCCGGAGGCAATGTCCTCTCGGGGCTGCAAAGCGCGCTGCGCGGGATTGAGACATATCTGATCAGTTACAGCAGCGGCGCTTACAACTTTATTATGACCGATGGCAGCCAGCTCTACGCTTTCCGCAACACCCCGCCCAACTCGTCTTACCGCCTGTCCTACCGCAGCCTGCGCGGCCAGATTTATGCGTTGCGCACCCTCGTGCCGGATCCCGAGGATACCGAGATCAAGCAAATGGAACTGGTGGTCTTCTCCCGCACCGGCAAGCCGCGCCATTATCCCAATTTCACGCACCGGCTGGTGATCTCCGAACTGGCCGGGCACAACCAATCCGGACAGCGCCACAAGCCCGAGTTCATTCCCCCCCTGTTCAGTGTGGGTCCCAATCCCTTTTTTGCCTCCACCACCCTGCACCTGCGCCTGGACGAGCCCGGCCGCCTGCAAGTGAAGATCTTCAACCTGCGCGGCGAACTGGTATGGGAAACGACCCGAGATTACGCCCTGCCCTGTCAGGCCCACATGCAATGGGACGGCCAGGACCGGCGCGGCCGCAAACTACCCCCCGGGATTTACCTGCTGCGGGGCTCTTTTGGCAGGCATCGATTCAGTCTGCGGCTCTCGCTGGCCAGATCTTAGCGCCTCCGCTCCGGGGACAGGAAACCGCCCGGAACCCAGCCAGAGAATGTTTTGGAAGGTCATCTATCCCCATCCGCCAACTACGTGTTCCGCTCCGGCGGCCAGCTAGTCGGCTTCACTTCAACTTCCCGTGGACTTCCCCCCGATTCGACGGGAAGTCTACGGGAAGTAAACGGGAGGTGG
>CAYXEF010000072.1:0-13339 GCA_964463825.1 uncultured Candidatus Cloacimonadota bacterium
GTAAAACATAGGCTCATAAATCGTACTACAATGAGGTAATAATGCTACTTGCCGATTTCCTGGATGCCCGCACCATTGACTTTGAATCCCGTATCCTCAAGCGCGAACAGGTCTATTTGGACATTATAGACCGCATCTGCCAACAACACCGGCAGCACGCCCCCAATTGCGGCCCGTCCATGCTGGAAGCCATCCTGGAGCGGGAGCAGGAAGCCGCTATGTCTTATCCGTCGGGCATCGCCATCCCTCACCTCCGGGTCGATGGACTGGCCGACACCCTGATCGGCATGACCTTCCTGCAAAATCCTCTGGATTACGATGGCATCAAGATCAGGTGGGTGGTGCTCATCTTTACTGACAGATCCTCCTCCAATATCTACCTCAACATTGTGGCCGCCCTGCTGAAAATCTCCCAGGATCACCAACTGATGCAACAATTACACTCCCTGCAGGACGGTCATGCCGTGATCAACCTGTTGCGCCATCAACAGGTGGAGGTAGGCCGGGACATCAACATCGCCGACATAATGGTCTCCGAGCCGGTTTGCATCGGCCCCGACGCGTTGTTGAGCGAACTGGACAGCCTGATCAACGAATATAAGATCTCCATGCTGCCGGTCGTGGACGAAAATCGCAACTACCTGGGCGAAGTCCATATCCTCGATGTGCTTAAGGTCGGCGTACCGGATTATCTGATGATGATGAACGATCTGGCTTTTCTCAAATCCTACGAACCGCTGGAGCGCTTGTTTGAGCAGGAGAGTGAATTGCGGGTGCGACAGATCATGCGCTCAGACCGCAAGACACTATCCCCGGATACCTCGATAATCGAGGCCGCACATCACATGATCCAGGAGCGGAAGCGTTCCTTCTGCGTGGTGGACAAAGGACGCCTGCTGGGTGTGGTGACCGCCATGGACATATTCCGCAAGGTGATCAAGGCATGAACTCCTCCTACACCATGCTGGCCGCACTGGCGATCTTCATCGTCAGCTATGTCATGATCGCCACGGAGTGGATCAACAAGATGCTGGCTGCGTTGATCGGGGGCTTCCTGCTGGTCGTCACGGGTATTCTATCTCAGGAAGTGGCATTTCGCGCCATCGACTGGAATGTAATCTTCTTCCTGATCGGTATGATGCTCGTGATCTCCGTGCTGCGCGAGACTGGCATCTTTATGTTTGTGGCGATCAAAACCGCCAAACTCGCCCGCGGTAAGCCGATCCTGATCATGATGCTGATGTTTCTGATCACGGCTCTATCCTCGGCCTTTCTGGGCAGCGTAACCTCGATCATGATCCTGGTGCCGATCGCACTGTTGATCTGCCACGAACTCCGCATCAGCCCCTTACCCTTTATCATAACCATGGTCGTGGCATCCAACATGGGGGGTGCCGCCACCATGATCGGCGATCCGCCCAATATCATCATCGGCAGCGCCACCAGCTACGATTTCCTGGATTTCATCATCAATCTCACACCCGCGATCGTATTCACGACCCTTGCCAGCCTGGGACTCATCGTGCTGATGTATCGCCGCAAACTGAGGGTCAGCGTGCAAAACCGGGCCAAGCTGATGAGCTACCGGGAGGAAAACCTGATCCGGGACAAGCGAATGCTGATCATCTCCGGTGTGGTGGTCCTCTTGATGCTGGCAGGACTGGCGCTGGAAAGCACACTCAAAGTTGGCACCGCCACAATATCCATGTCTGCCGGACTGCTGCTGGTCGCCCTCGGACAGCGCAAGAAGGTTGAGCAGATCATGGTCAACGAAGTGGATTGGCTCACTTTGTTCTTCTTCATCGGTCTGTTCATGATAGTGGAAAGCCTTGTAGAGACGGGGTTTATCGACAAACTCGCGGGATTTGTGCTCAAGATCACAAACACTGAAGCCCGGCCCACCGCCATGGCTGTGCTCTGGCTTTCCGGAGTCTTCTCCGCCGTGGTGGACAACGTACCCTTCGTAGCCACCATGATCCCCATGCTGGAACGCATTGGCCTGATAATCACCAAATCCAGCCAGATCGACCCTATCTGGTGGGCAATGTCACTTGGCACCTGTCTGGGCGGCAACGGCACCCTGATCGGCGCTTCGGCCAACATCGTCGCCGCCGGCATCGCCAAGCGTAACGGTTTCCATATCTCTTTCTGGCAATTTACCAAGGTCAGCGCGATCTATACCTTGGTCTCCTTGGTCATCAGCACCGCCTACATCTTGTTGCGCTATTTCTGAGCCGTCAAGAAGCGCGGCTGAGCGTGATTTAAGGCCATTTGCTGCGCGGATTCCGCTTGCGCCTGGCTAGAAGGCAATCAGCCCACAACTCCCCGACTTCCCGCCCATCCGGCAGGAAGTCGACGAGAAGTAGGCAGGTAGTGGAACAGCCGGGCGTCCGGGAATATCCGGGAAAGTCAGGCCGGCTCACGAACTACCGGGCAGCAATTTTACTTGACAGAATAAAGCCGGAAAAATGAAAGGATTGCAGAGATGCAGGGGCCTATAGCTCAGCTGGTAGAGCGTCCGGCTCATAACCGGATGGTCGGGGGTTCGACTCCCTCTGGGCCCACCATTTTCCCTCTCTCCATCACCCGGCCTGGAACCTACACCTCACCTGCCAATCACCTGACACAAGCACTAAAGTAGGGCAATCTATCCCAAACTCCAAACATGCAATCAGCAGCTCTGATATTCCCCTCTACAACGAAGTCAGCAGAGCGTGCCGCAAGCCATATGTGGAAACCGTCACTGCGTAGAGGTCAAAATGCCTGAGGATCTCCAGCAGCAGCACCGCACCGGCTAAAATGATGTCGGCCCGTTCTTTGCGCAAGCCCATAAGCTGTTGCCGCCCGGCATTGTCCATACCCGCGTAGAGATCCACCTGCCGGGCAATCTCGGTCTCCGCCAGCAACAATCCGTGGATGCGCAGGGCGTCGAACGCAGGCAGAGACAGCCTCACCGACGCCAGGCTGGTCACGCTGCCGCCACAGGCAATGGCGAAAGGCCGCTCCGGAGCGGGAAAGGCTGCCCGCAGCACCGTTCCGATATACCTTTTCAACTCGTTCAATTCGGCCGGGGAAGCCGGATCGGAATGGATGAAGCTTTGGGTGAGGACCACCGCGCCTAGCGGCAGACTTTGCTGATCGCGGATCTGTCCGCCATGCCCGAAAGTGAACTCCGTACTGCCTCCGCCAGAATCGATAACCAGGGCCAAAGCGTTTTCCGGCGCCATTGCAGATGAAGCCTGGAAGGTCAAACGCGCTTCCTCGTCTGAACTCAGTGTACGTAGTTCCCAGCCCAGTTCATTGCGCACCTGATCCCGGAATATCCCGGCGTCGCCTGCCTTGCGCAGGGTTTCCGCGCCCACGCAGATCACTTCCTCCACCCCAAGTTCGGCACATCTGGCCCGGATTTCTTTCAACGCTTGGATGTTCCGGTCCCTGGAAACGGTCCCGATATTCCCACTGTAAGCCAATTCAGATCCCAGTTTCGTGACCAGATTGAGATCGTCCAGGACGATGATTTTATCCTGCTCCATACTGGCAATGATGCATTTTAGCGAGCCCGAACCGATATCGATAACTGCCTTGATCACTTTACTGCTTCTTGGTTTGGACCATACTGAGCAACACCGCTTCCGGCGTGGCGGGAAAGCCCAGCTGGGCATGGGGATTGACGGACAGCACCGCATCCTGCAAAGCGAACCAGACCGCCAGGCCGTAGATGAAAGGCGGTTCGCCGGTGGCCTTGCTGCCGAAAACGCTGGCGTATTCGCTGCCCGAAGGAAGGGTTTCCACACTCAGTTGATCCGGAAGCTCGCGGATCGATGGGATCTTGTAGGTGGAGGGATTGACCGCCAGATAGCGTCCCTGACTGTCGTAAGGCAACTCCTCGATGGTACACCAGCCGACGCTCTGGATGAAGGCGCCGATGATCTGCCCGCGGTCGATATCCTCGTGCAGAGTGCTGCCGTTTTCGTGCACGATGCAGGTTTTCAAGATGTGATATTCTCCGTTAAAAGTATCTATCTGCACATGGGTCAGGGCACAGCCAAAAACGTAGTAGTAGAAAGGATTTCCCGTCCCACGCTCGCGGTCGAAGTGCAGGCCGGGCGTTTTGTAATAGCCATAAGCGGCCAGCGGCAGGCGTGAATTGTAGGCATGGCGCACCAAATCCGCCCATTCCACCCTCCTGTCCGGCTCCGAAATGGCATAGATCCGACCCGATTCGAAACGTAATTCCTTCGGCTGGCACTCCACACCAAGTTGGGCCAGCAACTCCATGGCAGCAGGAATGAGCTGGTCGCGCAGTTTTTCCGCCGCATCGCGAGCGGCGTTGCCGTTAAGATCGCTGCCAGTGGAAGCCGCTGTGGGCGAAGCGTTGCCGACCCGCTGGGTATTGCTGCTCTCCACGCGGATGCGCTGCACAGGCAAGCCCAGTACGCGCGAGACGACCATCGCGCATTTGGTGCTGACTTCCTGACCCATCTCCACGCCACAGGTCGTAAGGGAAGCGCTGCCGTCAATGTAAATCCAGAGCAGCGCGGAAGCCTGATTGAGCAGGGCGGTGGTGAAAGAAATGCCGAACTTGACCGGCACGATGCCCAGACCTTGCCTGGCGCGGGAGTGGCTGGCATTGAAGTCTCGCACTTCCTGCCGCAGTCTCTCATAATCGCTGTTACCGGCCAGTTTGTCCAACAGTTGAAGCATCGGGCTTTCCTTGATCACTTGTCCATAAGGTGCCTTATCCCCGGCCCGGTAAGCGTTGCGGCGCCGTATCTCCAGTGGATCCAGATGCAATTGCCTGGCGATTTGCTCGAGGATGGACTCGATCACAAAGATACCCTGCGGTCCGCCGAAACCGCGAAAGGCCGTGTTGGGCGGCAAGTTGGTGCGGCAGGCGCGGCCGCGAATGCGGACATGCGGTATGTAATAAGCATTGTCCGCGTGGAACATGGCGCGCTCCAGGATGGCGATGGAAAGATCGGCGTAGGCGCCGCCGTTGCTGAGCAACTGTACATCCAAAGCCTGGATCTTGCCCCCAGCGTCGAAGCCCGCTTGCCAATAACTCTTGAAGGGATGGCGTTTGCCGGTGACCTTCATGTCCTCGTCCCGGGTCAGCAGGATCTGCACCGGCCGCCGGGTGAGATAGGCACCCAAGCCTGCAAGACAGGCCCAAAGCGTCGCCGCGCGTTCCTTGCCGCCGAAAGCGCCGCCCAGACGGGGTACATCGACGATGATATGGTGAGCCGCAATGCCCAGCACGTGAGACAGCACTTCCTGCACCTCCATGGTGCTCTGCGTTGCAGTGTACAGGGTAAGGGTGTCGCCTTCGCCGGGAACGGCGCGGCAGCGCTGGCTTTCCATATAAAAATGTTCCTGCGCAGCGGATTCCGCCACACCGCTTAAAGTGATGGGGGCTTCGCGCAAGGCAGTGTAGACATCGCCACACTCAATCTTGCGCTCCGGTATGTACCACTCTCCGGCAGCGTCGGCGGCGTCGATGTCCAGGATCGGTGCCAGTTCTTCGTATTCCAGTTCGATCAGGCGGACCGCTTCCTCGGCCAGGAGTTCATCTTCGGACAGCACCATCGCCAGCGGCTGCCCGGAGTACATGATCTCGGGATCTGGAAAGAGTGGCTCGTCCTTGATCACGTGACCGATCTGATTGATCCTGGGAATATCTGCGGCGGTAACGACACGTGCAATACCGGGCAGTACGGCCGCATGGGAGACATCCAGACGTGTAATACGCGCGTGGGCTACAGGGGAGAAAAGGAACTTGGCATGCAGCATCCCTGGCAGCGGTGCTTCATCTCCAATGAAGCGTGAAGACCCGGTCAGATGCAGTTTTCCGCTGATGTGGGGCGGGAGTTTGCTCATGCGTTCCTCCCGGCCAGATAGTCTTCCAGATAGCGCATCACATGGTTGCGGATCAGCGTGGAGCGATAGTTCTCTGAGCCCCGGACATCTGAAATGGGAGCGAATTCGGCAGCCACGAAGTCTGCAATCGCTACCGGATACAAGCCCTGCAACTCCATGTTCGCCATGGCGTTGTGGAACTGGCGCGAAAGCATGGGCACCGGCGCCACGCCTCCCAAAGCCAATTCAGCGTAACGGATGACACTTCCTTCATCGATGATCCGCACGGCTGATACCACCGAGGAGATATCCACCGCCTGGCGCTTGGCTGATTTCTCGACTCGAATGAAATCCTCCGGCGGCGGCAGAGGCAGGCGCACGGCCCGGATGAAATCACCCTCACGCAGGGCGGTCCGGCGATAGCCGAGGAAAAACTCACGCAGGGGCAACAACCGCTCTCCATTCGCAGAATGAATCAGCAGCGAGACATCCAGCACCAGCAGCAGGGGCAGCGTGTCCCCGATCGGCGAGGCATTGGCAATGTTGCCGGCCAGGGTGGCAAAGTTGCGGATCTGCCGGGATGCGATCTGCGCGATAAGTTCGCCCAAAGCGGGAATCCGTTGGCGCAGCAATGCGCTTTCCTGTAAAGCTGTGTATGTGACATTGGCTCCGATGCAGACGGCGTTTGACTCCTCCACGATCCGGTCCAGGCCGGCTACGCCGCTGATGTCGATCAAGACGGGAAACTGCCGTCGCTGCACGTTCATCTGCACCATGATATCCGTACCGCCGTTGATCAGCGTATGGCCCGGATGTTCGGACATCAGGCAGGTCAATTCTTCCATGGACGCGGGATAAAGATACTTGTCACAGTGCCGCAACCGAACGCCCTTTTTTTCCGCGTACTCAGGATTTGGACAGCCTGCCAATAGCTTAGCCTCCACGTCACGGCACCAATCGGGCACAATGTTCTCGGGTGTGCAGCTCGAAGCCAAATGCTCCGCCGCTTTCAGGATGCTGTCGTAGCCGGTGCAGCGGCAGAGATTGCCTTCCAAGGCGGCCAGGATCGTCTCCCGGTCTGGCTTTAACTGCGTGGCAAAGAGAGCGAACATGCTCATCACGAAGCCGGGAGTGCAGTAGCCACACTGAGTGGCATGAAAATCCAGCATCGCCTGCTGGATGGGGTGCAGAGACTCCGGACTACCCAGAGCCTCGATGGTAACCAGGTGTTTACCCTGTAGTTTTACCGCGTTATAGAGGCAGGAATTGACCGCCTCGTAGACCACTCTGCCCTCCCGGATCTGCGCGATCACAACCGTGCAGGCACCGCAATCACCTTCGTTGCAACTGCATTTGGTGCCCCAGAGTTGCTGGGTCTGCTGCAGAAACTCCAGTGTGGTTTGGGCGGGGGGGATTTCGGCAGAACGTGGCTCGCCGTTCAGCCAGAAGTGGACTCGGTTGTACTGATAAACGCGGGAAGCGGCTTGGTTTAGATCATCCGGAATCTCTTTTTCCATCGCGAAACCTGCCTTGTCATGCTTTCATTCCATCAGACCGGGCTTGAGATATTTGTCCAGCGTTTTTTTGCCCCGTGGCTGCAGCAACAGACGTGTCCTTCCGGAATCAGGACCTTGGGTCCGGCAAGGATTTGCCCCTAAAACCGCGGGATAAATCAGTTTGCACTTGACAGTTTGAGCCCCCGCCAAACCCTTCCCGGCATCATAATCAAGGCCCAGGCCTCACCACTCAGGGAGTACAAATGAGTTGGATCATTGGTGCTAATCGTCGTACGCTGGACAAAGAGGAAAGCGAAAAATACTGCCCCGGTAAGCCATTGTTCACATTGGAACGGAATGGATTCATGATACTTGCTGGTGGAAATCCCCGCACTTGCTGGCGGGGAACATTGCCCAACCAGGAAGACTACATCGTGTTGGGCACCCCGGCCGTGCTGCGTGACGACACATATGCAGCTCTGACTGAGGAATCCGCGCGCGCCATCCTGCCTGACGAAGAACAACTGCGAAACCTTGACGGGCATTACCTGATCCTCGTCTTCGGCCAGAACGGGATCCGGGCTTACAACGACCCATTGGGCAAGCGCAGTCTGTATATCCGGCACAGCGGTAAGGAGATCTTTTTCACCAGTTCCCTCACCATTCTCAGGGATGCTCTGCGGCCGGAACTGGATTTTCGCGCCCTGGGCGTGTATTGGCACACCATGTTCCCCCCTTCGAACGATCGCTATGCTCCGGCCGATGCCTGCTACTTCAAGGATGTGCAAGTCCTGGGGACTGGCAGCAAGGCTGTTCTTGGCAACTCAGTGTGGATCGAGAGCAGGCTGTTCAATCCTGCGGAAGAGAATAGGGATATTTATTCCCTGCTAAAGAGTTCCTCTTTGTTGCCCCTGTCCAGCTCAGCCCGGATCGCAGTTTCCTTGTCCGGCGGCATGGATATCCGGCCTCTTTTAGCGGTCTATCTGGGAGCCGGAGCGGACATCTCTGCGATCCACTACGGCGACGACGACAGCAGCGACTTCAGGATCGCGAAGCAGATCAGTTCACATTTCCACATTCCCTTCCGGCATATCAGTTATGAGGTGGCAGAAGGGAACGATGCCTGGGATCAGGCGCTGAAATTCAAACGCCGGTGGGGTGTCATGGCTCCTCCGGCCAATGCTCCCTATCTGGGCTATTACCAAGAAGTTGCCAAGGACTGCGATGCCTATGTGAGCGGATATTTTGGCGAGCTGTTCCGCTTCCGCTTCTTCGTGGCACATCTGACCAGCATCTTCAAGCTAAAAAAGCCGGGCTATGCCGATCTCAGCGCTTATCTCTATCGGAATCCCGCCCGGATCTTCGTTCCCGAGATCAACCGCGAACTGCAGCGCGGGTATGGCGAGAGCTTGCAGCGCGCTTTCGAACAGATGCCATCGCCGGCAGGCATGGGCAATCCCAAATGGTTCAACCTGTTTCTGACCAGATATAGCCCCTTCACGGTCAATATGCCCGCGCTGGCCGAACTGGACTGCCTTCTGGTGGATCACATGCCCTGGCTGCAAAGCGCGATAATTGCCCAGCACTGGCAACAGGGATTCCTGTTTCAATTGGGAGAGGGGGTTCATCGCACCCTGATCCGGCGCAATTGCCCGGAACTGGAGAAATTCCCCCTGGCGTTGGCTGATGTGCACGCGCCTTTTTATTTCAGGCAATACATGCTCAAACTGAAGATGTGGCACTATTACCGCAGGCGTCCGCTGACCCGGGTTAGCCGTGCCGACCGCTTTTTGACTATCAACCGGCAGAACATCATGGACCTGTTTCAAAGCAGCCGGGTCAGGGAATACGCGCCTTACGACCGCCAGAGTCTGGAGTCCAGCATCAACGCGTATTACCAAGGCGACACAAACCAGAGAGACGCGTTGATGTGCTGGCTGGCTGTGGAATTGGGACGCTAGGCGAAGATTTTCCTGAGCTTGGAGTTAAGTTATCCGGTAGTGTGAACCCCCGGATGATCCGGGGGTTCATGATTCTCTTATCAGTTATGACGGCAGGGTCAGAAAGCATCGTGCGCGATCACATAGTAGAAGCCGCTGGGACCAGCTGCCGCGCCCGGATGTAGAAATTCCGGGGTGGTCAAGCCCGCCTGCAGCAGACTGAAACCGCCGTAAGGAAAGACAGAGTAATGGAGGTCATAGGTATCTGCGCCGGGCACCGTGTCCCAAGTGATCTGCAGATCGGATCCCAGGGGCGTGAGTGTGAAAGCCACCGGCGCGCGCGGCCGGGCGTCCGCATTCACGTAAAAGCGCCAGACTGGGCTGAAGGTCTCGCGGCCCGTGCTGTCGAAGGCCTTAACCTTCCAATAGATCAGACTACCGGGCGCGCAGAATCCTGACCAGATCCAGGTGTCGGATGTGGTGAACGAGACCGCGGTATCAAATCCGGCCGAGACATCCCAATACACGGTATATGTGACATAATCCCCGGGATCGGGATCGCTGGAAGCCTGCCAGTCAAGCAAATTGCTGGTGAGATCCAGAGTGGCGTTGTAGGCCGGACCGAGCAGGCTGAAAGCCACCGGCGGCTCGGGTACCGCGGTGTCGAAATACCAGTAGTTCTCATAGCACAGAGTGACCTGGCCCTGCGTGTCGCTGGCTTTCACCCGCCAATAATAACGCGTGTCGTCTTCCAGCATCGCATCAGGAACATGGTAAACTGTGGCGGAAAGGGGCGTAACGCTGATCAGGCCCAGCGTGAAGCCGCTGTTTTCAGCCAGTTCGAGAGTGTAGGTGACCGTGTCGCCGGGAGAAGGATCAATGGCCTCCTCCCAGTCCAGAACCGGCTGCAGGGTCTCCAAGATCGCGCCGTCATCAGGATTCAACAAATGGAAACGGGCCGGAGCGTCGCCGATGTCAGAAGCGCGCCAGGGATCGTAATCCACATTATTGGAAACTGCATCCCCCAAACCGCCGGGATTGCCGGAATGGGCAGGTCCCGTGGCGTCTCCCCACCAGTTGTATTCTGCGTTTACAGTTAGGGTTGACGTGTTTTGAACCCCATAGGAGAGGTTGCCGTCAAGGCTGTTGCCGTCGCCGGTGTTGCCGCCGATAAGGGGGTTTGAGTTATTGGAACAATGCACTCCCACGCCGTTGCTTTGGATGTAGTTGCGAATGATCGCAGGCTGGCTGTTGTTACCGGATAACTTGACGCCGTAGCTGCCGTGGCGGAGCACGCTGCTTTCCACCAGGGGAAAGGCCGAGTTGTTGAAATAGATGTTGCCGTTGCCGCCGGCGTATTCCACCACGCAATTACGGATATAGCCGCTGGCTGCATCCTGGAGAAAGGGATTGAGTGTGATGCCGTTCCAGCCTCCGGAGCTCCCGTTGAGGGCGGAAAATGTGGCTCCGTCGGCGCGCAGGTTGCCACGCAATGAACTGCTGATACTGCCAATGTTCAGCCCTGTTCCAGCTGCAAAAAGCAGGGTGAGTCCGGAGTTGATCTTGAGGATGCATCCGGCTCCCGAGTTGACATTGATGCTAGAGGTAACCTCGACCGGCACACTGGGATTGTCCCAAATGTAGCTTTGATCGAGGGTTCCGCCGCTGATTTGGATCCGGTCGGGTGTATTGCCGCTAAAATAGTTGCCGGTGCCGCTCACGGCGTCGAAAGCCCGGGCGCTGGTGCGTACCGGATAGTATCCATTGTTGAGGAAAACACAATCTGTGAGGGTAAACTTTGCCGCGTCCGAGCCCGCTATTCCGCTGCCTCCGTTGTTTTGAAAACTGCAGCCGATGAAAGAGGGAAAAGCGTTGTTGACATAGATGGCCACGTTATGGGTGGCATGCTGCAGATTCTCGAAAACGCAGTTTTCCAACACGCAAAGAGCATGGGCGGCATAGGGATTGAAGATCAGTCCGTAAGAAATCGCGCCGGCGGGATCGCTGGTGAAGGTCACGCCTTCCGCTTCCAGAGATCCGGACAACGAGCTACTGGCGGAACCCACGATCAGATTACCAGCCGCAGGCAGATACAGTACTGTCCCCGATAATATCTTCAAGTGGCAGTTGCTGGCGCCGGCGACGTTGACGGTGCCGTTCAGGAAGTAAGGTACACCGGGATCGATCCAGGTGCAACTCACAGTCAGGTTCTCCGCCCGGACCTCTACCTTGTTCAGGGTGTTGCCGGTGAAATCATTTCCCGGGCCGATGGCCCGCACGCAATTGGCAGGCAACGACAGCGGATAGGAGCCGCAGCCGCTGATGTTGTTGCCGCTCAGGGCGACCTGCACCATGTTGGTCTCGTAGCGGATTCCCACAGCCAGGCAGTTCAGGATCTGGCAACCGGTCATGGTCCCTGTCGCAATTTTAAACCGTATTCCGGCCAGATTACCGTAGCCGGCGTCGCGGATGGTGCAGCCGGAAAGCAGGCTGCTGCCGCCATAAATCTCAAACAGCAGGCCCTGCCAGTATCCGGCGCTGGCGCTGGCGCCCCTGAAGGTGACCCCGGTGGCATTGAGCGCTCCGGTATAGCTGGAACTGGAAGAGCCGACTCCGAAATAGGTGTTAGATGCAAACTCCATGATTGTGCCAAAAGCTATGGTCAAGGCCCCGGGACTGTTGAATTGCAGATTAATGTTGGCCTGCATCAGAACGGGTGTGCCCTGATTGGTCCAGGCAGTTGCCGAACCGATGATTCCGCCTCTGCAATGCACACGGTTGTCGGTGTTGTTCAGATAGCTGTTGCCGGAACCCAGTTTGTACAGATCCCTGGCGGTCACAGACACCGTCATCGGATTGAGCTGGAAAGCAGTGCCCATGATGCCGAATTGGGTATTGTCATTGGCGTAGATGCCGTAACCGAAATTGCTGGTGATATTGCAGGCGTTGATGTTCACAAAGGCGCTGGAGCTACGTATATATACAGCGCCCGGAGCTGTGGCCGAAACGTCTCTCACCGTGCAATTATCAAGCGTGCTGGTGGTTAGGTATGGTTGAAACTGAATACCGTCCCACACCAAGCCGTCACAACCGCTCAAAACCGCCCCTGTGGCCACCAGTCCACCCCGATATGAGCTGGATATGGAGCCCACATAGAAAGCATGATTGAGCCGGAAGCAGATCTCCACGCCTTCATCCAGTTCCAGCACGGCGTCCGATATCATCTGCACCCGTAAATCCGCTTCCGCTTCATAGGGCACACCCTGATCCAGCCAGCTTTGGGGAGTCTGGATGGTGACGTCGCGCAGCAGGATGCGGTTTACGCCATTAAGGCTGAAAGTGTTGCCGGTTCCGATCTTGTAGGCTTGGTTGGCATTCACATGGAGCGGATATCCGGCATTGCTGGCAAAGGCACAGTTTGTGACGCTGGCACCGATGTTGACGTTGGTGGACGTGTGATAGAGCCCATAGCTGGCTGAATGGCGGAATACGCATTGCTCGAATTGGGGGACGTAGGCGGACTGGTTGTTGTTCACGGTGAACATGCCGCTGCCTGAGCCGCCGTATTCAAAGACAGTGTGGGTGAAAGTGCTGGTTACATGAACATAGCTGAGAGTTTGCAGGCAATTCCAGAAACCGGGCACCGGAGTGTCGGTGTTGGCCGTAAACACCACCGGATCATCGGAAGTGCCGTCGGCAACGATGGCCCCACCCGAGTTTGAAACGGCTGATCCGATTGATATGATCACTCCGGGATTGAGCCTGACCTCGACTCCCGCCTGTATGGTCAGAACAGGTACAGCGCCGCCCCCGACGCTGATGTTGTTGTTGATAATATAGGGCGAGCCGGCCGGGGTCCAGGTCTGGGATGAAGTGATATTGGCGCTGATATTGGTTTGGCCCATCAGAGCCGTGAAAAAGATAGAAATCAGAATGCAGAGTATCGTTGCCTTCATTGCTGGTCTCCTTAGCCTTGCAGCCTAAAGCGCTGACAAAGCAATTCAAGTTTAATTGTCTTCTTTTTTCATACCCCCAATATCTGTCAAG
>CAYXEF010000073.1:0-9351 GCA_964463825.1 uncultured Candidatus Cloacimonadota bacterium
GTGGTGCTCAAGGTCTTCGAACTGCCCGATCCCCGCAAGACCGATGCCTATAACCGGGCCAACCTCGCGGTGGTGGAGGCTTTCCGCAAGAAATACCCGCATATCGAACTGAGGGCGTTTTCCGGCATCCAGATCGAGAACATGGATCTGGACGCGGGACCGCTGATGGCTATCGCGGGCGGCGTGGCGCCCGACATCCTGTATGTGAATTTCCGCCAAAGCGACACCTACATCCAAAACAACTTCCTCTACCCGCTGGACGAATTCCTCGCCCGGGAAGATCCCGAAGCCCTGCGTCTGCGCGTGGAACAACCCGTGTGGCAGGTAATCCGCCGCGCCCGCAAAGGCCAGCCGCGCGAGCAGGTCTGGATGCTGCCCTACGAGACCCTGGTGCGCGTGCTGATGTACCGCAAGGACGTGTTCCGGCGCGCGGGGCTGGATCCCGAACGGCCTCCACGCGATTGGGACGAGTTTTACCGCTACGCCCGGCTGCTCACTGATCCGGAATCCGGCGCCTGGGGCACGGTCCTGGCCGCCGGGCCGCAAGCCGCCTACGATTGGCTGCCCTTCCTCTGGGCCGCGGGCGGGGACGCCGTCACTTATGACCCCCAAACGCAGGAATGGAAGGCTTCCTTTGCCGGTCCCGCGGGCGTGGCGGCCATGGAATACTATCTTAAGCTGGTGGCCACCAAATGGACCGACGGGCATGGCAAACAGCAGACCGGCTTTGCCATCCGCGAGGGCGAATGGGGCTACATGTGGCAGGAAGGCAAGATCGGCATGCGCATGGACTATCTCTCGCAGCAGAATATGGGCGGGGTCTACGATCCCAACCTCTTCGGCTTCGCACCCTCGCCCGCCGGGCCCTCCGGACGCGGCGGCAGCGAGATCAACTGCCGCATGATGGGCATCTTCTCCGGCGCCGGGATCAGCAACAATTCCGGCCTCGGCGACCGCGACCCCCAGGCCGTGCGGGAAGCTGCCTGGGAATACATCCGCTTCTACGATTCCGAGGAAGCGCGCCAAATCAGGCTGCGCATCATGGTGGACAGCGGCTACGGGCGCATGCAGAATCCCGTGTTCCTGCAGCGTTACGGCTATTCCGAGTATCTGCGCTACGCGCCGGCGGGCTGGCTGGAGACCTTCGAAACCGCGCTGCGCGAAGGCAAACCGGAGCCCTTCGGCGACAATTGCCAGAAGGTTTATGAATACATGACCCATCCGCTGGAAGAATTGGTGGCGCTGGATCTCAAAGGCCGGCTGCCACGGGATCCACAGGCGCGCAGAGCTTACATCGCCAAAGTCCTGGCCAAAGGGGAGGCGCGCACCAATCAGGAAATGATCGGCCGCGTTCCGCCGGAGACCCAGGCTTTCCGGGAACGCCTGGCCCTGCTGATCGCCGCGCTGATCCTGCTGGCCTTCTGTTTCACCTTGTGGCGGGTGTGGAAACTGCTCTCCCCGCAAAGGCAGTATGCCCAGAAACGCCGTATCAGCTATGCCGGCTGGGTCGCGCTGCTGCTGGCTCCGGCGGTGATCACCGTCCTGGTCTGGAAATACCTGCCCATGGTCACCGGTTCGCTGATGGCCTTTCAGGATTACCACATCGTGGGTCCCAGCCCCTGGATCGGCTTCGGCAATTTCGCCGCGGTGCTCTTCGATCCGGCCTGGTGGGCTTCCGTGGGCAAAACACTGTACTATATGGCGCTGCTTCTCGGTTTGGGCTTTTTACCGCCACTCTGGCTGGCCATCCTCCTGCAGGAGGTTTCGCGGGGGAAAATGCTCTACCGCGTGCTGTTTTACCTGCCCTCGGTGATCAGCGGCGTGATCGTGATCTACCTCTGGAAACTCCTTTACGACCCTTCGGACGCGGGCATCCTCAACCAGCTCCTGCTGGCGCTGGGGCTGCCCAAAAGCATGTGGATCAAGGACGAGGCGCTGGCCATGCTCTGCGTGGTGCTGCCCACGATCTGGGCCGGCGTGGGACCCGGCTCGCTGATCTATCTGGCCGCGCTGAAGAATGTTCCGCAGGAGCTGTATGAGGCCGCGGACATCGATGGGGCGGGCTTTCGCGCCAAACTGCGCCATATCGTGCTGCCCAGCCTCAAAGGCCTGATCATCATCCAGTTCATCTCCGCCTTCATCGTGGCCGCGCAAAGCAGCGACTTCATCCTGGTCATGACCTTCGGCGGCCCCAATGAGGCCACCCGCGTGGCGGATCTGCTCATCTTCGAAAAAGCCTATCTCTATCTGCGGTTCGGGCTCGCCACCACCATGGCCTGGATCCTCAGCCTGCTGCTGATGGGCTTCACGGTGTGGCAGATCAAGTATCTGTCCCGGATGGAGTTCCGCGCCAGCCGCAACGATCTGGAGCTCCGCCCGTGAGCATCATCTCCGCCGTCGGTCGCCGGTCCGCCAAAGTGCGGCTGCTCAACGCTTTCATCCACCTGGTGCTGGTTCTGGGCGCTGTGACCATGGTCTATCCCTTCCTGCTGATGATTTCTTCCTCGCTGAAAAGCAATGTGGACAGCACCCGGCTGAGTTTGGTGCCGCGCTATCTGTTCGCTGACGCGGCGCTTTGGCAAAAATACCTGGAAGCCCGCTACAACGAGGAAAGCAGCCGCCTGGCGGATAATTACCCCGGGCGCTGGCTGTCTTTCGCCGAGGCGGAATTGCCCCAGAGGCCTGATCCAGCGCTGTACGCCGATTGGCGGAAGTTCATCGGGTCGCATCCCCAAAGCGTCTACGACTACTATGTAGCCGAGCACTACGGACGCGGAGTCTATCCGCTCAACCAAAGAAGGATGCGGAAACTGCTGCGCAAGGAAAACGGCAACGACCTCACGCGCTTCAACCGCAGATACAACACGGGCGCGCAGAGCTGGGAACAGATCGTGGTCGAGGAAAAAGACATCCTGAGCCGCAGTTACGTGAGCAATCCCGATGGCTATCTGGGCCGCTTCCGGGCTTTCAAAGAGGGCATCGGGGAACGGCACCGCAACTATATCAACCTGGACGGCGCCATCGCGCAGCTGGAACTGATCCCGCTTTACGGAGGTCGGCTGGACTCGCTGAACGCCGCGCTGGGCACCGCCTTCAACTCCTGGACGGAGATCACGCTGACGGAGCGCTGTCCACCACCGGGAGATCCTTTAAGGCCTTTCTGGCTGCACTATGTGCGCGAAGCCCTCAACATCCACCACATCCGTCTGCAGCCTACTGCCGCCGGAGCGTTCCAAGCCATGCTGCGCCAAAAATACGCCGATATCGGCATGCTCAACTCCACCTGGCATAGTTCCTATCGGGACTTTACCGAGGTGGCCGTCCCGGATGCGTTGCCGGACAGTGGCGCTCTGGTCGAGGATCTTACCTATTTCGTGGAAAACATCGCAGCCCCGGAAGACTTGCGGACGCGCAATCTGGGCAACGAGTTCCGCTCCTGGCTGCGCGGCAAGTACGGAGATATAGAGCACCTGCGGAAATACTGGCAGGGCGGTTATGCCAGTTGGAACGAAATCCCGCTTGGGGATTCGTACCCCAGGGACAATCTGGCCCAGAGTGAGGATTGGGAAAGTTTCGCCCGCGGTCCCGGCCTGTTTTGGGCACAATTGCTACCAGCTGCGCATGCTGATTATCTGATTTGGTTGAAAGAACTTTATCCCTCGACGCAGGGCGGGATCGCTCTGCCTGCTTTGAACACCGCTCTGGGCACGCGTTATGCCTCATCCGAAGACATCACGCTTGCCACCAGCGTTCCCGCATCACCCCCACAAGCGGAACTTTGGCGCCGTTTTGCCGCCGAAAAGACGCAGGGACGGCATCTGCGGCTGGAGGTTAATGACGCTTCCCGGCAGGCCTGGCAGGATTTTCTGCGTTTGCGTCACCGCTCCCTTAACGCCCTCAACCAGTCTTGGCGCCTGATTCCGGTGTCTTTTACATCCATCCCGCTGCCGGTGGAGCAGATCGAGTATCAGTTGTTCCGCGAGCACCGCGGTGCCATCCGCCGGGAGTTTCTGACCCGCAATTACGCCATGGTGCTGGATCAGATGTTCAACGACGCGCGTTCCCTGCGCAACACGGCGATCTACGCGCTGCTCTCCATCCTGCTTGCCGTCACCGTGAATCCTCTGGCGGCCTACGCTCTGAGCCGTTTCAAGCTGCGGCTGAGCTACCAGCTGATCATGCTTTTCATGCTGACCATGGCCTTTCCGGCGATGGTGATGGGCATCCCCAATTTCCTCATGCTCAAGCGCCTGAACCTGCTCAACACCTTCTGGGCGCTGGTCCTGCCCGCGGCGGCGGACGGCTATTTCATCTTCCTGCTCAAGGGTTTCTTCGACAGCCTGCCACGCGAGCTTTATGAAAGCGCCAGCCTGGACGGGGCCGGGGAATTCCGCCTCTTCTGGCAATTCACCCTCTATCTCTCCCAGCCGATTCTGGCCGTGATCGCCCTCGGAGCCTTCAACGCGGCCTACCGCAACTTCCTCTTCGCCTTCATCGTCTGCCAGGATCAAAGCATGTGGACGCTGATGGTGCACATCTACGAACTGATGCAGCGCGCCAGCCTCTCTGTGGGCTACGCGGCGCTGGTGATCGCAGCGATCCCGACCCTGGCGGTGTTCGTCTTCTTCCAGAATATCATCATCCGGGGCATTGTCGTCCCCATGGAGAAATAATGCACAACGAAAAGATCCATCTTACGCGGATCAAGCGGCTGTTGGAGAGGCTCGAAGGGGGTCTCTATCCGGAGCGGGTGCCGCTGGAGGTCAGTTACGCAGCCCAAGACCAGGATTATACTCCGGTCAGACCAGGCGAGGTATGGGGCAAAGCTTGGTCGCGGGCGGTTTTCCGCGTACAGGGCAGCATCCCGGAATGCATGGCAGGCAAACAATACGGCCTGTTCTTTGATTGTGACGGAGAGGCATGTTTGATGCTGGACGGCTCTCCCTATCAGGGTTTCACCCCCAAGACCGACTGGTATCACAAATCCGGGAAACACTTCTGCTCTCTGGTCAGTTTGTACGCCCCGGGCGAGAGTTTTGATCTGGTCATCGAGGCCTCCGCCAATGACCTGTTCGGAGTCCGGAAAGAGCTATACGCCCTCCGCTGCTGCGATCTGGCGGTGCATGACGAAGAATTGTTCCAGCGGGTGATGGATCTTGGGGTGCTGCTCAATCTGGCGGAGAACCTTCCTGCAGGAACGGTGCGCCGGCAGCGCCTCATCTATGGCCTGAACAGGGTCTGCGACCTCTGGCAGAGCGATCCTGCTGGAGCGCGTGACATGTTGCGCGAGTTGCTGGCCCATCCCGCATATTCCAGCGCGCTGACCGCTTTCAGCGTGGGACACGCGCACCTCGATCTGGCCTGGTTGTGGCCGGTCTCCGAATCCAAACGCAAGGGAGGCAGGACGTTCGCCAATGCCCTGCGCCTGCTGGAGCAGTATCCTGATTACCAGTTCGGGGCGTCACAGGCGCAGCTGTATCAGTGGATGAAGGACCTCTATCCGGAGCTCTATCAACAGGTCAAACAGCGCGTCGCGGCAGGCCGCTGGGAAGTGCAGGGCGCGTCGTGGGTGGAGTTTGATACCAACCTGATCTCGGGGGAATCAATCATCCGGCAATTCATGTATGGCAGGCGCTTTTTCCGTGAGGAATTCGGCCTGGAGCCCGACATCCTGTGGCTGCCGGACTGCTTCGGCTTCAGCGGCAACCTGCCCCAATACATGAAAGGCTGCGGCGTACGCTATTTTGTCACCCAAAAGCTAAGCTGGAACGAAAGCAATGTTTTCCCGCACCATCTTTTCTTTTGGGAAGGGATCGACGGCAGCAGGATCCTAGCCCATCAATTGCCCACCAACGATTACAACTTCTCCAATGACCCCCAAGCCTTTCTGGAAACCGAGAAACGCTATGCCCAGAGCGATCTGTGCGACTCTTTCCTCAACCTCTACGGCATCGGCGACGGAGGGGGCGGGCCCACCCGCAATCACATTGAATACGGCTTGCGGCAGCAGGATCTGGAGGGGGTCTGCAAATTCCGCTTCGCCTCAGCCGCGGAGTTCTTCCGGCATCTTGGCAGACAGGATCTGACTGGCTTGCCCGTTGCTTATGGCGAGTTGTATCTGGAATTTCACCGCGGTACCTATACCACCCAGGCCCATACCAAAACAGACAACAGCAGGAGCGAGTTCAATCTGGGAGCAGCCGAGTTTTGGGCCGTGCTCTGCAGAGTAAAGCCTTATCCCGAATTCCTGCGCGAACTCTGGCGGGACATCCTGCTTCTGCAGTTTCACGACATTCTGCCCGGTTCCAGCATTCACCAGGTTTACCAGGACGCATTCATATCAAGCGCGTATAACTGGATCGGCTGGCAGGGTTTCATGTCCAATCTGGCACAAGAGGCGGCCGACCAGGATCTGCCCAAGGGCTGCCGGGCCTGTCTGATACTTAATCCTTGCAATCAGGAGCTGGTGGATTGGCTCGAATTCCCCAAAGTCTTTCTGGTCAAGTATCTCCCGCAGGACGAACAAGGCGATACCTTGCCCTGTCTCCCGGCCGGCGATTACGCTCTGGAGGTAAAAGTCCGGGTACCGGCCTTCAGCTGCCGGCAGATCATCTTCGTGCCGGCAGCCACGAAGCCAACACCCAAGACCAAACGGATCAAGTCAGTCCTCGAAAACCAGTGCTTGCGGGTGCGGCTCACACCGACCGGCGGAATCGCTTCCATCCTGGATAAACGCACTGGCCGGGAACTGCTGGCCGCGGAATCCAACCTGCTCCAACTCTGGGAGGATGAACCCAACAACTGGGGCGCCTGGGACATCAACCACTTCTACCGCACGACCCAACCCCAGGGAGTTGGCGCGGCAAAACTCGTGGCCGAAAAAAGCATCCGTCTGGAAGGCGAATTCGACCGGGTGGTAATGAATCTCGAGATCGGCAACTCCAAACTGACCCAGACCGTGGAGCTCAGGCACGGTGAGCCCTTTATCCGTTTTCAGCACAGTGTCACCTGGAAAGAGGAGCACCGGATGCTGCGCGTCCATTTCCGTCCCGACCTGCACTCCGCCATTGCCACTTACGGCATCCAGGGCGGGGTGATCCAGCGCAGCACCAAGCCCAAGAACGCCTGGGAGGAAGCCCAGTTTGAGGTTCCCGCCCAACGCTTTGCCGACCTTTCCCAGCCGGACCGCGGATGCGCCTTGATCAGCGGGACCAAATACGGCTACCGCGTCAGGGATAACCAAATGGAACTGAATCTGCTGCGCAGCCCCGCGGATGTCGATCCCGAAGCCGACCTGGGACATCAGTCATATGCCTACGCCTTCTATCCCCACACCGGAGACTACGCCAAAAGCGATGTCTTCCAGGTTGCAGAGCAGTTCGTCAACAAGTTGATCAGAATTGACACCAAAAGGCTTTTCACCCAAGTCCCTGAGCCTTTCTTCAGCTTCACTTGCGACCACGTCAATCTCGACACGGTCAAACCTGCTGAGGAGGGCGCGGGCATAGTCCTGCGTTTTCATGAATACAAAGGGCAAAGCGGCACCGCCAAACTCAAACTCAAGCGACCCTTCAAGCAGGTCTGGCTCTGCAACATGCTGGAGGAAGTCATCACGCCTCTGCAGCCGGACGCCACGCTTAGTCTGGATTTCAGGCCCTTTGAGATCAAAACGCTGCTCTTGCTGGAGGAATCATGATCCCCAAACCTAAACAAATGCGGATCTTCAAGAAAGATTTCTGGCTGACATCCATAGTGCATTATCAGCGCAACGCGGAACTGCCGGAAGCGCTGTTCCGCTGGCTGGTGGAGGATTTGGATTCCTATTACCACAATCATTTTGACGAGGGTTTGCTCGATGACGACCATAGCATGATCGTCCTCTTCAGGCTGGCTCCTTTTGCCAAAAAAGTCCCGCCGGACTACTACTTCCTCAAGGTGGACACGCTGCGCATCCAGATCCAGGCTGAAACCCCAAATGGCCTGCGTTACGCCGTACAAACCCTCAAACAGCACCTCCACAATTCATTCTTCGACCATCTAAACAAGTTTGACGAACCCGGGGATTTGCCCTGTCTGGAGATCCGCGACTGGCCTTCCTTTCACTGGCGCGGCCTGCATCTGGATGTCAGCCGCCACTTCTTCAATTATAAGTTCATCCGCCGCTACCTGGACTGGATGGCGGGGCTCAAACTGAACAAGTTCCATTGGCATCTTTCCGACGATCAGGGCTGGCGGATAGAGAGCAAAAGATTCCCCCGCCTGCATGAGGTCGGAGCTTGGAGGACGGAGGCTGACGGCAGCCGCTACGGGGGCTTCTACACTCGGCGCCAGATCAAACTGGTGCTGGATTACGCGGCCGAGCGCGGCATCGAGGTCATTCCCGAGATCGACATTCCCGGCCACGCCATGGCGATCCTGGCCGCCTATCCAGAGCTGGCCTGTAACCCGCAGAACTTCGCGACCCTCAATGTCTGGGGCATTTCACAGGATATCCTCTGCGCCGGCAAGGACGGGACCATCGCTTTCCTCAAGGAACTGTTCACAGAGAACGCCGAGCTATTCCCCGCCCCCTACATCCATCTGGGCGGCGATGAGGCCCCCAAAGAGCGCTGGCAGGCCTGTCCCCATTGCCAGAACCGCCTCGCCGAACAACATCTGGCAAACGAGGAAGAGCTGCAAGGCTGGCTGGTGCGGGTTTTGTCCCGACACCTGCAGGGACTTGGTAAAACGGTCATCGGCTGGGACGAGATCCTGGACGGCGGGATCGATTCCCGGCCAATCATCATGTGCTGGCGCGGCGACGCTGTGGACGCGGCCCGCAAGGCCCACGCCAACGGCAACCGCTACATCATCTGCCCCAATACCAAGCTTTACTTTGACTGGAAACCGGCCGACCATCCCGATGAGCCCGGCGCCCACGGTGTGACAAGACTTCGGGACGTCTATGATCTCGAGCTGGCACACTACAGATTTGCGCACCCGGAGCTCTTTCTGGGCGGCCAGGCCAACCTCTGGACAGAATACGTGCCCAACGCCAGAATCGCCAAAGAATTGGTCCAGTTTCGGATTCTGGCATTGGCGGAACTCTTCTGGAGCGATCCGCCGGAGAAAAACTACATGGAGTTCTGGGACCGGTTCTGGAATCTGCGGGATTACATATGAAACGCCACGCGGCCAATCCCATCCTCACCCGGCGGGACCTTGCCTCACCAGATCCCGCGCTGCAGGATGTGTCCAGCGTATTCAACCCCGGCGGGATCAGGTTTAAGGGCAGTTTCCTGCTGCTGCTGCGGGTGCAGAATCGCGCCCGGGAGACCTTTTTGCTCAAGGCCGTCTCCGAAGACGGCATCA
>CAYXEF010000073.1:9451-12966 GCA_964463825.1 uncultured Candidatus Cloacimonadota bacterium
GCGTCAAAACAGGCAGCGCCATAATCTGCTCCCGCTCACTGGATCTGGTTAATTGGGATCTGACCGGCGAAATCTTTCGCGGCCGGCCGCATTACTGGGATGAATTGATCGGCTCCGGACCGCCGCCCATCAGGATCGAAGAGGGCTGGCTGCATATCTACCACGGCGTCGCCACGCATTTTGCCAGCGCCAACATCTACCAGTTGGGCGTATCGCTGCAGGACGCGCGCGAGCCCTGGATCACCCTGGCGCGCGGCCGCTACAACATCCTCGAGCCGCGCGAACTGTATGAACTGATTGGCCAGGTGCCGAACGTGGTCTTTGCCACAGCCGCCCTTCCCCTGCGGACGGACGAGCGTGGTTATGCCCTGCCGGAAAGCGAGATCTACATCTATTACGGCGCCGCGGATAGCTGCGTCTGCCTGGCTCAAACTTCGCCACGCGAGTTATTGGAGCATTGTTATGCCCCTTAAACAGAGGCCGATATGAAACAACGCATACTCCTGATGCTTCTGCTGCTGCTCACTGCCTTGATTGAGACCTGCCTCGCCCACGACAGGCAGGTAGTAGCCTATTATCCCAATTGGCAATGGTACCGCCGCAATCAGCTGGTGGATCCGGAATCCATCCGCTACGAAAACTACACTGTGGTCAACTACGCTTTTTTCAATCCCACGGCAAGCGGAAGTGTCCAATCCACCGATAGCTGGGCCGATGAAAACCTGCTGCTGGGGCCGATGATCTGGTGGCCCGTGGAAATGCACGATTCCACGCGTTGCCTGCCCTATCTGGCTCATCAGGCGGGAGTCAAGGTCCTTCCCTCCATCGGGGGCTGGACTTTGTCCCACAATTTTCCCGCGATCGCCGCCGATCCGGTCAAGAGGCAGACCTTCGCCCAAAGCTGCGTCAGCCTCATCCAGACATACGGATTCGACGGCATTGACCTGGACTGGGAGTATCCCGGTTTTACCGAGCACAACGGCTCGCCAGCGGATTTTTACAATTTCCCCTTGTTGCTGCAGGACTTGCGCGCGGCGTTGGATGTTCTGGGGTCGCAAACCGGGCAGGATTATATCATTACATCCTGCTTCGGCGCTTCCAGGGAACGCATGCTGGACATCAACTGGCCGGCGGTCCTGCCGCTGGTCGACATGGTGAACCTCATGTCCTACGACTACCATGGATCCTGGGACGCTCTCAGCAACTTCAATTCCCCGCTGTTTCCGCCCGCGGTGGGCGATCCCGAATGGTGCTGCTCCGGCTCCTTCGAGATTCTCACCCAGGAATACAACGTCCCCCCGGGCAAGATAAACCTTGGCATTCCCTTTTACGGCAAGGCGCTGGCCAATTGCAGCCAGCTCTACGGCCCCCACAGCGGATATGATCTGGCGTCCTTTCCTCTGGATGACGGACAGCCGCATTACTATTCAATCCTGGACGTTTTGCCCAATTACGCCTACCATTGGGACGATTCTGTCAAATGCCCCTATCTGTTGGGCAATGGATTCAACACTTTCGTTTCCTACGACGATACGGTCTCAGTGGCATGGAAAACCCAATACGCCAAGGAACACGGCGCGAAAGGAGTGATCATCTGGGAATTGACCGGCGACTATCTGGAAAGCTCGCCCAATTCCGGGATCATCGCCGGCACGCCTCTGGCAGACAAGATCAATGCCGTTTTCGACCTGCCCGATGAGCTGTTGCCGCCTTTGGACCTCACCGGACAGGCCGCCCCGGACGGCATCACGCTGAATTGGCTTCCCTCCAGCCTGATCCCGGAAATCGCCTATTATGTCTATCGGGACCACCTGCGCCTGAATTCCGTTCCCGGCATGGGACTCAGCTTCACGGACACAAATGTCACGGCGGGACAAACGTACCTGTATTATGTCACCAGCGCTTACAACGGCATGGAATCCCTCCCCTCCAACCAGATCGAGGTGACCGCCACCGGGACTGCGAACGGCGATGAAATCCTCCCACCGGATGCGGCCTATCTGTATCCCAATCCCTTCCCTGGATCGCTTGCTTTGGCTATTGACTCCGGGCGAAACTCCGAAATTCTGTGGGAGGTGTTCGATCTCCGGGGCCGATTGATCTACGTTTCCGGGATCCAGTCCGTCACGCCGGGATCCCACCGCTTCTCATGGCATGCTCACGACAGCCGGGGACGCGAAGTTCCGCCTGGCATCTACATTTTCCGCCTCAAACAGCGCGCTGCGGGCGCCAACTCCCCCTGGTCCGAGACCCTCCTGCGGGGCTGCCTCCTGCGCCGCTGACCGTCTTGGGCCCATGTATGACGACCTGGGAGAATCCCACCCCGCGTGACCTGTCTGAGTTTATCTTCAAGGAGCAGAAATGAAGACACATCTTTGTTTGATTATGTGCGCTTGGCTGCCGGGAGCGCTGCTCGGCGCCGGGACATTTCCCGTGCCCGCGCTGCCTTACGCGCCTCTGAAATACCCCTGCCCCTACAGCTCAATCGAGCCCCGCATCGACGGCGATCTGGACGATCCGGCCTGGGACGCGGCTGCCTGGAGCGCCAGCTTTACCGACATCGAGGGCAGCCTCAAACCCGCGCCCTATCTGGACACGCGTGTCAAAATGCTCTGGAACGAACACGCCTTCTTTATCGGCGCCCGCCTGGAGGAGCCGCATATCTGGGCCAAACTGACCGAGCACGACTCCGTGATCTTCCAGGACAACGATTTTGAAGTTTTCATCGATCCCAACGGCGATACCCACGAGTATTTCGAACTGGAATTGAACGCCCTGGGAACCTTGTGGGATCTCTTCCTGATCAAGCCCTACCGCGACGCGCACTCCTCCCTCAATGGCTGGGAGGCCCTGGGCGCCAGCTACGCCATCGGGCTGGCAGGCACGCTCAACAATCCCGCGGACCGCGACACGGCCTGGTGCGTGGAACTGCGTTTGCCCTGGTCCCTGTTCGCCGAAATGGCGCATACGCCCTGTCCGCCGCGGCCCGGAGACTATTGGCGCGTCAATTTCTCCCGCGTGCAGTGGGAGACGGAGATCCGGGACGGAGACTACGTCAAGATCCCCGGCAAGCCCGAATACAACTGGGTTTGGAGCCCGCAGGGGCTGATCGCCATGCACTACCCGGAACGTTGGGGTTACGTGTTTTTCCTCGATAACGCTGACGTTGCCAACCCGGCGGCGCTGCAATTGCCGGCCAAAGAAAACGCGCGCCAGTATCTGCGCGAAGTCTACTATGCCCAAAAGCAATTCTGGAGCGATCATGGGCGCTTCAGCGCCAGACTCAGGGACCTGAAACTTACGCCCTACCGGCAGGGAGGCAGGTCCTACAAATCCAGACTGGAAAAGACATCCCGCAGTTATGTCGCGACCTTGGCGCTGCCAGGATTTCCTGTCTTGGTCATCGAGAGCGACGGCCGCCTCAGCGAGATTCCGCTCCCGTGATCATTGCGCTATCATTGCGGACTCATTGCGGACTTTGTCCGCAATGAGTCCGCAATGAGTCCGCAATGATA
>CAYXEF010000074.1:0-4339 GCA_964463825.1 uncultured Candidatus Cloacimonadota bacterium
GCGATGCTGATATCTGCATGAGGTCGTAAGGGTTTAATCCACTTACGGCCATCAGCATGTAAGCTGAGCCAGCTATAACGGTTCTGCCGGCTGTTGACCCTGTTGTATCCCCAACCGGCGCAAATCTTTTCATCGCCTTGCCCCTGTTGACTGAGCAGGGGGTAAGGTAACCAATTACCAGCCCAACAGCCGATAAAGCGGGTTGGGCTGCCTCAAAACCGCCGGAAAGATGGGGCTGGGGGCAAGCGCGGCGCCCCCCCCCCCTATGAATGTCACCCGCATCGGAAGCGCCATTTGCGGCAGGGAGTTCCGGTCTCCTGACCGGAATGGACCTGCCGGTCTCCTGACCGGCAGTTATGATAACCGGGCGGGAGCCCGGTTAACCTCTCCGGGCGGGAGCCCGGAGCTCCATGCGGCAGTTATAATAACCGGGCGGGAGCCCGGTAAACCTCTCCGGGCAAGAGCCCGGAGCTCCATGCGGCAGTTATGATAACCGGGCGGGAGTCCGGTTGACCACTCCGGGCGGGAGCCCGGAGCTCCATGCGGCAGTTATAGTAACCGGGCGGGAGCCCGGAGCTCCATTTCGTTCTCCTGGGTCGGGCTCTCATAGCCGTAACTCCTGGTTTCCGGATAAGCTGGGCTCATCCGGCGGGCTTCCTGCCGTACGGGCAGGAGGCTGGCAGGGCGCTCCCCGAAAAACCCGGGGCCACAGGCGTGGGCAATACCCCCTACGTCTTTTTGGCGAGGGGGGGAAGCCGAATCTTACACAATCTTACACAAGACATTGTGTAAGATTATCGGCATAAGATACAATAACTTAACCGAATCTTACACAAAATACCGGCCCCCTCTCCAGCCTACGGGACCAGCACTTGCTGATGCAGGATAACAACCACCTGACCCACCCAACACCTGCCGACAGGGACTTTGTGCTGGAGAAGAGTAGAGAATATACTTATATATAAATATATAATTATTATATATATAAGATATATTACCATATGCTACAATAAGAAGATAGCGGCATTATTATCTCCCTCTCACCCATCTCAAACCTGTTGGCTGGGAAGGAGGCCAGTATTTTGTGTAAGATTCGCCTAAGCCATTGAGGCACATAAAGAAAATCTTACACAATGTCTTGCGTAAGATTGTGTAAGATTCCCTCCTCGTTACAAGTCCTAGCAGGTACCTGCGCTCTCCGTAGCGCCGAAAACATAGGCGGATCGGCGTCCGCCTGTACACAATGTACCGCGCTCTCCGTAGCGCCGAAAACATAGGCGGATCGGCGTCCGCCTGTACACAATGTACCGCACTCGCCGCAGCGCCGCATTAGTATGGATCCCCGATAAAATCAGCCCCCGCTCGGAGGCGGGGGCTGTATCCAACTCATGTCCGGGATCCCCGCAGGGACGCGGACGTTTATTCAGACGTTATTGTTCGATACCGCGGTCCAGCATGCGTCCGCGCGGCAGGCTGCCAACACCGGCAGTGACTTCGAAGAATTCGTAAGTGCCGGCGGTGAAGTATACACCGATATAGGAAGCGGGCAGGTAACCCAGGTAGGTGTAGGTGCCGTAGGGATCGGTGGCGGCGTATACTCCGTACCAGGCGGCGCCGGGCACTGACGGCCACTGAACCAGGACGTCCGGATCACTTGGCGTGATGGTGCAGACGGGCGCGGGCAGAGTAGCCGGCAGGACGGACACGTAGATGTTGTCGATGTACCATTGGTTGATCTCGTAGGAATCCTCGCCGGTCGCCTTGAAGCGGATCTTGAACAGGTTTCCGGCGGCATAGGCGGAGATGTCGAAGCTGTAGTAATTGAAGCTCCATCCTGCTCCGGCATTGTCGAAGGAGGACCAGCTCTGCACGGTGTTCCAGGTGCTGCCGTTCCACACTTCGAGCGCCATCCAGTTTTCGGCGTCTGTGCTGTAATTATTCAACGACAGTTCGAAGCTGACGTTCACGTTGGTCTGGCCGACGCCGTTCAGCCACCAGCTGGTGAGGTATGTCTCATAGTTGGTGATCTGGGGGCTCCAGCTGAAGGCCGCGCAGGGTGTGGGATCGCCGGTATAGGTATCGATATACCAGTTGGTGGCGCTGGTGGCCCACTGCTGGGTGGCATAGAGGCCGGAGTCCCAGCCTTCCGCGAAGGGCAGTTCGTAAGGCACGGGAGCAGTGATCACGACCTCGACGGGACCCGCCATGTTGGTGACACCGCTATAGTACACGCCCTGCACATAGTAGTCATAGGTTCCGATAGGAACGCCATAATCCACATAGGAGGTGGTGGGAATCAGGGTCGGGTTGATCGGCGTGGCGGTGTTGTCGCGGTAGACATTGTAGCCGCGCAGCACGCGGGACGTGGTGTTGCCACTGGCGGTCGCCAGGCTGTGGGTGCGCAGATATTCCTTGTCCGGATTCTCGATCACGGGAATGCTGAGCTGGGGCGCGCCGCCGCGGAGGGTGGCGTTGTCCACGTAGCCCTGCAGGTTCCAGTTGTAGTTGAGGCCATAGGCCGTGTACATGCTGCTCCAGGTACCGCCGAAGTAGATCAGGTCACCGTAGTTGACCACGGCTGGGCCGGCGTCGCAACCCGCGGGCCACCATTCGCCCAGTGCGTTGTCCAGCACGTCGCAGTTGTAGCCGAACCATAGCGCTTCGGTGCCATTGATGGTGTAGGGAGTTGTGAGGGTGATGTCGTTCCAGGCAGCAACCGTAACTGTGGCCAGGGGCTGAGAATAGACCAGAGTGGCGGGGCCAACACTGGCATCAAGTCCGGTCCAGATCTTGAGGATGAAGTTGGTGTGTGAAGAATTGGGCCAGAACTTGATATTCTCGAGTTGCATACCGTTGTAGGGATACATGACCGCGGAGGGGAACTTGATGGCGACATCGAAGTTCGCCGGTCCACTGGCGCCGATGGAATCGTAGTTGGTGCCGTCGTCGTAGTGGATCCAGCCGGGCTGGCCGGGAGTGGTGCTGGCCAGGATCCAGCTCAGGTGCACGTCTTCGTTGTTCTGGACCACGGCCTGCAGGTTGGCCACCTGGAGGATCTCTTCGGCAATGCCGTTGCCGGACAGGGCGGCGGTGTGCACGGTGCGGGTGAGGTTGTCCACGATGTTCAGGGTGGCGGTCTTGGCGCCCAGGGTCTGCGGGGTGAAGGTCACCGTGATGTCGTAGGTCTCGTTGTGATCCAGATCCACGGGCAGGCCAGGGGCGACCGCGCTGAAGTTTCCTTCCGCGTCATCGGTGATATAGACGCTGGAGATGGTCAGCGGGGCTGGTACAGAACCGCCGGTGTTGGTGACCGTGAAGGTGGTGGAAGCGGGATTCAGCTGCTCCACGTCGCCGAAGTTGTGGCTGGTGGGATCGAGGCTGAACTCAGCCGGCCATACACCTGTGACGGTGAGTTGCACGGGAACATCCACAGCCGCTGTGGGAGCGTTGTGGCTGATGGTGAAGTTGCCGGTATAGACGCCGGGATTCAAACCGGTGGCGTCAAACAGCACGTCCACGACCTGCGAGCCGCCCGCGGGTACGGTGCCCTGGCGGGGATCGGCGGATACCCAGCTGGCCACGTCGCACAGTTCCAGGCCGTAGAAGGCGAAGTTCTGCGCGTTGCAAAGGATGGTCGCCGTGCCAGGCACCAGGTTCGGGAAGATCTCAATGCCGCCGCAAGAAGCCAAGCTTGCAGCCAGGCCGGGGATCTGGGTATCGGTGACATCCAGGCTTTGCAAGACTGCGCCGGTGGCGATATCGATCTGCGCCACGAGATTACCCGTGGTCCCATTCTCGGTATTACCCCAGAGAGTGGGGGTGGGGCCGGAGAGGTTGTCGTAGGCAATGCCGGCGAAGGAGGCAATAGCCGGCACCAGCGAGGAGATCTGAGTACCTGTAGCCCGGTCAATTTTCCTGATATCGGCTGCCCATTGGTTGCCGACCCAGAGGGCGTCGGAATCGGGATCGTAGGCGATGCCGCGTACGGCAACGGGAGCGGGGACTGTCCCCACCAGGGTTTGAGCGGTGAAATCCATGATATAGATCGTCGTCGAGGCGGCTCCGCCGTAGAAATATGTGCCGTCATAGGCCAGGTCGCGGATACCGGGGACGCCGGCGATCGTGAAGGTGGAGAGGTGTGTCCCGTCCAGCGCGTACTTGTTCATGACGCCATTGCCGCCGTAGCCCCAATTGGAGGTGTAGAAGAAGTTACCGTCGGTGGCAACGCCGTACTCGCCGTCGTTCATGAAGGTGTTATAATAGAACTGGACGTCGAAGATGGTCCGGGTTTCAGCTTCCGTCAGCGGGCCGATGAAGGGAGCCCGTTCTGAGTATTGGC
>CAYXEF010000074.1:4439-8492 GCA_964463825.1 uncultured Candidatus Cloacimonadota bacterium
GCCACCGCGGTGTCCGGAACATCATCGTTGTTCCAGTCGTTGATGGCTTCCACGGTCCAGTACCAATCCTCGTTGTAGGCGAAGCTGGCGCCCAGGTCGGTGGCGGTGTTGGCCGTGGTGGCGGTGGTTTCGAAATAGAGGGAGCCATAAATGTCTTCCTCGGTGGGGGAGAGATACACCGCGTAGTAATCCGGCATGCCACCGTTGACCAGGTCGGGATGCCATTCCAAATCGACGCCGGCGAGGGGGATCAGGGTCTGGCCGTTGGTGGGGGAATCCAGGATCGGGGCCGCGGGGGCCGAGGCCGTGATCTCGCTGGTCTGCAGCCGTACGTTGGCCACGGAGCTGCGCATGTACATGGCTGTGGGCGGCGCGGTGGGATCAGGGTTGGTGCCGTCGCTGTAATACAGCAGGCCGCGCACTTCCGGCATGGTGGTGCAGTAGAACTGGCCGTAGGGATAGTCGTATCCGGTCTCGTTCTCGTCCACCGCGATCACCAGGTTGTCCGTGCCGTTGTAGAAGAAGGGCACAGGCAGGGTGATCGTGATCCAGCCGGGGGTCGCCGTCATGTCCACATTGCCTGCGAAGACCTGGGTCAGGTTGGCCAAAGGCAGCCAGTCGGTTGTCGAGGCGAACGCGTTATTGGCGGTATGTCCCATGTACACGACCCAGTCGTTGGAAACCGTGCTGGCGGCCACGCCGTTCCAGTTGTAGGCGATGGAATTGATCATGCAGGCGCCGCCGACTTGAGCCTGGTGGTAGATCACCTGCGAATAGGTGTAGCCGTAGTAGGCGTTGATCGGCAGCATGGGCGCTACATCTGTACCTGCGCCAATCTGGACAATCCCACCGCCAACAAGTGTCCAGAAGTTCCAGACCGGACCTGGTGTAGTCAGCCGGGTGTTGGAGTTATGGGCTATAACCTGCCAGGAGTATTGGGCGTCGTTGTTCAAGGGACCATAGCTGAAAGAACCCGTGGCTCCAGCTGGGGCTCCAGTAACAAGCTGTGTCATGGATCCCGTGGGACCGAACCAGAGGTCATAGGTGTCGGTCAGGGCGCCAAAGGTCCAGGTCAGGTTGCCGCTGAGTGCTACGTTAAAGGAATTGTTGGCAGGGCTGGGATTGGTGGGAAGCCCGGGTGCGTTGACAGGGGCTACGACCACGATCGGCGTGGTGATGTCTTCCGGTGTTGTGCCGCCGGTTCCTTGGGAAGCAATCAGGGTGCCGTTGTGATCGTAGATATAGTATTCATTTTCATACGCCCAGCTGCCAGCGGTGTAATCCGTTGTGATCTGGTCATTGTTCACTACGTCGAAGGGGAAATACTGGGGACCATAACCGCTGGCGAGGGTGATGTTCGAAAGAACGGGGGAGCCGTTGACAATTACCGTCAGCATTCCGCCGTTCCAGCCATCACCGTAGCTGTCAACCAACGCCACATTCCATGTGACTGCAGACATCATGCCGACTATGGCGAGCAGCATAGCTATGATTAGAGATATCTTCATAATCTAGATCTCCTCAAAGAGTTGTGGGGTTTGGAGTGAAGAAATAGGGGGTTTACGCTAGGGATCCTTGCCTCAGCTGATCCCAGGATTGGGGATCCGGGCGGGGCTCCCGGTTCGATCTTGATGGGGGAACTTGGTTACGGACGGACGCAACTCTGCCGGACACTGTCTTGACGTGTACATGTGCGATGATGCAGTGACGGTTCGGGTGCCGGCGGGGGAGCGCAAAATCCGTGATTTCAGACGATTGTGTGTGGAAAGCAGTGTATGGGGACGCAGAGCGGGGCGCAGCTCCGGCGCAACGCCGGGTGTGCTGCTTGGCAGATACTGATCGAAATGGCTGTGCGCTTGCTTCAATCAATACTCCTTCACCGTTCTGCGGTGTCACGTTCTTGGAAGAGGATCTCTTCCCCTGCAGGGACATTAGCCACAGACCAAGGCAACCTGCTGCGTTCAAGACGCATCGGTAATGCCTGACAGTCATATCCCACGCTTGATGTTGCATGGAAAATTGGATTGTAATGGCAGTCAAGCTTTTTTTTTGGCTCATGTTCAATTTGAGTGGGTTCAACCATTGTCATCTCCTGCACGGGAATGACAGGGCTTCCTCCACTACTCCCCTAGGATTACCGCCTGCGCGGAATGACATGCTCTGAACCTTGACATACCCACCATAAGTGAACTTGAGCCTTTTCTTCGCGGAGCATTAAAGTGAAGTACCCAATGTGCGCGCCCAACCCAGATCCGGCATCCGGAGCGGGAATCGTGAGGATTGGCTATGTCATACGGTGGGCCAGGCCGGATTCCGGACCTGAATCCCGGCTGGAAGTTCCGGCGCTTCGGCCCTGTTCGCCGCGGCAGCCGCCCCGCCTGACCTCTCCTGACCCGCCGCTGGCGCCCAGGAGAGGCGCCCCGGCACGACAGCAGAAAAAAGAACTTGACAAGCGGGGGCGGCAACGGTTTCTTTGCCGATAGGAGCAATATATTGACAGCATTGCTTTTAACTGATTTATCCCGGGCCTTGGCTGCGCCGGGGCGGAGTGGACCAGGCTCGGCAATGCGGTTGGGGATTTTTGCCGTGACCCCGCCACAGGGGGGAAGCATGTTGGTAGGTCACGGGCGGAAACCACGCCATGCGGGGGGTCCTGCGGCAAATTCCGGCAGGTTAAGGCGCTGGGGGCGACACCACGGTCTCTCTTCCTTATATATACAAAGATACATCCACAGTCTAAGAATCGGGGAATTCCTGCTCCGGCCGAGCCCGCAAGTAAACCTGTTTCATCGCGCATTACCATGCTCTGGCTTGGCCTGCGGCCGGGAAATCCCTGCTGACAATGAATACATCAGTCAAAACCTGGCGGAGTGAAGGCGTCACCGCCATCTCCACAACAATCAGAACAAGCTAAGACAGGGAGTTGTATTATGAAGCAAGCTTTCCTTATTATCCTGCTGGCTCTGCTTTGCGCGGTCGCCTCCGCCGATACCTACATCATCGGCACCGGCACCAGCGCATCGTCCTTGTATCCGATCTACGGATCCTATGACTATTCCTGGAGCAAGCAGATCTACACGGCGGCGGAGATCAACGCGGCCGGACTCACCGAAGCCGCGGACATTACCGGCGTGGGGCTCTATGTGGGCAACACCCCGGCCAACTACGTTATGGCTGACCAACGCATCTACATGCGCCACAGCACGCTGACGCTATATGGCACGGCCACCGACGAGACCGGTTCCGGCTATCCCGACAATACCGGATTCACACAGGTGTTTCAAGGCACGCTGACCTTCGATGGCGGCGGCTGGATGTACATCATGTTTGACGACGCCTTCTCCTGGAACAACACAGCAAACCTGGAAATCCTCTGGGAGAATTGGAACAACAACGGCCTGACCGGATATCCCTCATTCCGCTACACGGCCATGGGCACGGGAAATTACCTGAACGTGTACAAGTACCAGAACGATACTTTCCCAGCTGTGGCCGGCACCCGGTCGACCAGCCGGCCCAACATCACCATCATCACACCCTCCGACGATCCTCCCAATCCGGCGCTGCTGGTGTATCCGGCTGACAATGGCTGGGCTTTTACAGACGCCCTGCTCAGCTGGGGCGACGGCGGCGGACTGCCGGATGGTTATGACGTCTACCTGGGTCCCTCGGCAACGGAATTGACCCTGGTCAGCAACGATCAAACCGGGACCAGCTATGATCCCGATCTGACGGCGAACACGAGCTACTACTGGCAGGTGGTGCCCTACAACGCCAACGGCCCGGCGGAGAATTGCCCGGTCTGGAGTTTCCAGACGCCGACAGCGACTCAGCTGGCGGAGAGCTTTGAGGTGACCACGCCGTTCCTGCCGCCTGGATGGGCCAATCCCGGCTCCTGGTCGGGAAGCACGACCTCGCCCTATCACGGGTCACGCGTGGCCTATAAATCCGCCAGCACCACTCCGGCCCTGCTCTCCACTCCGATCCTGACCATCACGGCCACCTCGACCCTGGACTTTTTCTACCGCACCTCCTCCACTACCGGCTACGGCC
>CAYXEF010000074.1:8592-12908 GCA_964463825.1 uncultured Candidatus Cloacimonadota bacterium
ACCGGCTACAGGGTGTATTGCGATACCAATGCCAGCCCCACTACCCAGATCGCCGATGTGACCGCCCTCACCTATACTGCGAGCGTGGCTCTGAACTACTCCACCCTGTATTACTGGAAAGTGGAAGCCTACAATGCCAACGGCGCTTCCACCGGCAATACGGTCTGGAGCTTCACCACCCGGGCTGACCCCACCATCTACACTCTGCCCTGGTCGGAGGACTTCGGCACGGACGGCGATCCCTTCCCGCCCACCAACTGGGCTCTGTACAGCGGCCTGATGGTGGATCCCATCGAACTCACGAGCGCCACCTCCTACTGGTATCAGGATGATTTTGCCAATGTAGTGGAAAGCCCAAGCAACGAATCCGGCAAAATGAACATCTACAGCACTACACGCAAGGGCTGGCTGGTCTCGCCTCCCATCCAGATGCCCGGAACCGGATACCAGCTGGAATTTGACATCGCCCTCACGGACTATACGAATGCCGCTCCACCTGATGATCCAGCCGGCCTTTCCGGCGTGGACGACAGATTCGCGGTCCTGATAGGCAATGGAGTTACCTGGTCGACTTCCGATGCCGTGAAGATCTGGGACAACGACGATCTGACCACTGGCGGCATTTACGAAGTATACAACAGCGTCTCCTACACTGGCGACCATTATGTAATCCCGCTGGATAGCTACACCGGGATCAAGTACATCGCCTTCTACGGTGAATCAACCGTCAGCAACGCCGACAACGATTTCTTCGTGGATAATGTGCTGGTCCGCCAAACCCCGGCCGGGGCTCCCGATCACGTGACCCTGACCGCTCCGCCTGACGACGCGACCGGACTGCCGCTGGATGATGTGGTACTCGCTTGGACTCCCTCCCTTACGGGTGGCACTGCCGCCTATTTTGAAGTGTATGTCGGCGAGGATCCTCTCGATCCTGGTACAGATTACTATGGTGAGTATATGTACACGACCACCGCCACCAGCCTGGATCTCACAGCGCAAACGGATATCGAGATCGGGTACAGCGATACCTGGTACTGGGCAGTTCTGCCCTATAACTCTGATGATCTGGCTCCCGATCCCAATGATCCGGAGTTTATGATCTGGAATTTCACCATGATGCCCGATCCGACGGTAACTGAGTTTCCATTTGGCGAAAGCTTCGATGATCCGACATTTCCCCCTCAAGGCTGGACCAATGTGAAAACCGCGGGGACTGGCAATCCCGGGATCTGGGACCGGCAGACCAGCGGCACCTCGCCGACCTGCTCGCCCCACAGCGGAGCCGCCATGGCCCGCTACAACAGTTACAGCCTGGCCTCGGGCACCAAAGGGGAATTGACCACACCCCCGTTGGCAATACCCGTGGGAGGCGCCTACCGCGTCAAATTCTGGATGTACCGGGACAGCGGTTATTCGACCTACAGCAACGAAGTGGTTAATGTGTATGTGAACAGCACTCCCAACTCCACCGGCGGCACATTGCTGGGAACGATCAGCCGCTATTACGGTTTCGCGCCCATCGAGGCGACAGCGAACCAATGGTATCCCTACTCCTTCGCCATACCGGTGGAAACTGCCCGGACCAACCGTTATATCACCTTCGAAGCCGTGAGCCAATATGGCAACAACATGTTTGTCGACGATGTGGTTGTGGAAGACATTCCCGATCTCGACATGTCCGCTACCTCGCTCGCCTGTCCCACATACGGAAACGCGACCCAGGATTTTACGGCAGATATTACCGTGAAAAACGAGGGAACCCTGAGCGCTGATTCCTACCACGTGAAACTGATGAGCGTGGACACCCGCACGGAATTGGCCTCGGTGTTTGTCGACACCCCGCTTGCCGCCGGTGCCAGCGCCACGCATTCCGTCATCTGGACACCTGCGGCTGCCGGCGTCTTCGATGTTTACGGCAGTGTCGTGTTTACCGGTGACGAGAATGCCACCAACAACTCCACGGGTACCAAGACTGTCTATATCGCACCTGCGGATTGGGAGTTCTTCCTGGTCGGAAATCCAGCCAGCACCTCCACTTCCGCCACGATGCCGCTGTACTTCTATTACAAGAACAACGTATCGGAAACCATCTTCTTCAACGATGAACTCAGGCTCGCTTCCGGAACGATCACGGCGATTGCCTATAAAAACAGCTTCACTCAGGACCTGCAAGACAAAGCTGTCAAGATCTATATGGCCAATACGGAACTGGAAAACCTTTCCGGAGGTTGGATCCCCGGGGAGAACTTCACCCTCGTCTTCAATGGGACAGTGGATTTCCCGCAGGGTGTCAATCAGGTCATCATCCCTCTGCAGACTAGCTTTGCCTATACCGGCGGCAACCTGGTGATCCGTGCCAACAGGCCATATGAAGACACGACCTATAACTCGACCAATTACTTCTATTACACCTCGACCTCAAGCACGCATCCCAACCGTTCCCGCTACCTGTCCAGCAATACCACGAACTACGATCCCCTGGCTCCAGCCGGAACTGGAACCATCTCCAGCAATGCCCCCAACACCTGGATCGTGGTCGATGACGCCGTGCCGGATCCCAGCGCGAACATGGAAGGATATGTCTACGAGTCGGGAACTACCAATCCCATCGCCGGGTCGACCGTTACCCTGACCGATGAACGCTACAGCACTACGACCGATGACAACGGATTCTACTCCTTCCTCTTCTGGGAGCCGCACACCGTTACCGCCACAGCCTCCATGGCAGGTTACTACGATCATACTGTGACCGGGATTGCCCTCACCCTTGGCAACACGTTCAACCAAAACTTCTCGTTGCAGCCGATGCCCCGTGTGACTGTCAGCGGTACGGTGACCGCGAACGACTATCCCGCCGGCCTCGAAGGCGCGACCATCGAACTGAGCGGCCCGGAGAACCACGAAGTGCTGTCTCTGACGGATGGCACGTTCAGCATTGCCGATGTGCTGGGCAGTTCCGCCGGTATAGCATACACCATCACTGTCTCCAAAGATGGCTATCAGTCCTACAGCGGCAGCGTTACGGTTTACGAAACTGCCGTAGGCCTTGGTACTATCAACCTGATCGAATATCTCTGGACACCCTACAATCTGGTGGCCACGCACGAAGGCGATAACGCACGCCTGAACTGGGAAGCCGCGGCGCCACCGGACTACTTCTTCTTCGATTTTGAAGCAGATGATGGAGGCTGGGTGCCCAGCTCCAACTGGAGTAATCCTCTGGGAGACTGGGAATGGACAAATACCTATAACGTTGCCAACTATGTGGTTGGAGGATATCCCACAAGTGAAGTGCCTCCTCCAACAGCTCATTCTGGTTTGGGGCTTTGGGGAACCAAAATCTATGCGCCCTATACCAATTCAGGCGGCTTCAGTTATCTTTCCCAAACCTTCGATTTTTCCGGATTCACAAACACCCAGTTACGTTTCTGGAGATGGAACAACCTCTTTGGTAACTTTGATTACTGGAGAGTATATGTGAACGGAACCCAGGTCTTCCATGAAGATGTGATCGGGAACGCCTGGATGGAACGGGTGATCAATCTCTCCGCCTACGATGGAATGTCCAATGTTGTGGTGCAGTTTGCAGCCTACGCCACCACAGTAGTCAACTATGCCGGTCTGTACATCGACGACGTCTATATCGGACCCGCTCCGACCCGGGAGATAAGCGCTCAGATCGGCGCAAGCGACGGTAGCCGTGCCTTGCTCAACTATGATGTCTATCGTTTCCTGTCTGCCGATGAAGCTACGCCGGCGAACTGGACTTTGCTCAATGGCGCGGTCGCCGAACTTAGCTACCTCGACACGGGATTTGCCGCTCAGCCCGAAGGAGCCTATGAATGGGCGGTGAAAGCCAATTACAGCGGTGATCTGGAATCTGAGGCGATATTCTCAAACATCCTGGGAATCGTCGGTATTCCCGCTTTGGATGAAGGAACGATCGGTGTTGTCGGCAACGATGTCTCTATAACATGGCCTGCGGAACCAGGCGCGACATATTATGTGATCTACGGTTCGGACAATCCCTATGCCACCTGGCCGTGGACACTGGTCGGTTATAGCGCCACACCGTCCTATAACTTCCCCATGGGCACCGCTCCCTACAAGTTCTTCCGCGTAACGGCTGCGGATGGCGAAATGCCAGCCTCCCCGCCAGCCAAGAGCAAATAAACCTCACACACACCTGTGATATGGGGTGGGATTTTGGTCCCACCCCATTTGTTTAGGCTCTCTTTCAATCCGAGTGGGTCAGGACTCAGGACGTGGCAGATTTGGGAGGGTATCGCCTCCGGCGCCAGAGAGACCTGAGT
>CAYXEF010000075.1:0-1779 GCA_964463825.1 uncultured Candidatus Cloacimonadota bacterium
TTACGGACAAAGTCCGCAGTGAGTCCGCAGTGAGTCCGCAATGATAACCGGGGCCATGCCGCGTTGCCCTGTCAAATGCACCTCCCGTCAATGGAAATACAAATGCGAAAAACACTGTCTGCCAGACCGCATCAGGCCCTTTTCCCTAAAAATCCCTTGACGTCTGGCCACCGACGCGCAAACAGGAATAAGATCATTTACGACCAAGGAGCGAAACATGAAGGCTTTGATCCTGACTATATCCGCCCTGCTGGCTCTGGGTTGCGCCCTGGCGCAGGATATCACCGGAGACTGGCATGGCATGCTGGACGCCGGGGGGCAAAAACTGCGGATCGTGGTGCATATACAAGCGAGCGATGACAGCCTCTCTGCCAGCTTCGACAGCCCGGACCAGGGCGCTTTTGACCTGCCCGCCAGCAGCGTCAGCTTCGTCGGCAACATCCTCCTCATGGAGGCGGATTATCCACCCATCACCTACGAAGGGGAATGGCAAGACGGGGTGATCGTCGGATTTTTCAAGCAATCCGGATACGAATTCCCCCTGGATCTGCGGCGCGAGGAACTGGCCAAACCCGTCTACGTACGGCCGCAGGAACCCCGGGAGCCCTTTCCCTATCTGATCGAGGAACTCAGGTTTGCCAATGCGGACGCCGGGATCGAGCTGGCCGGCACCCTCACCCTGCCCGGCTCCGAAGGTCCCTATCCGGCCGTGATCCTCATTTCGGGAAGCGGCGCGCAGGACCGCAACGAAGATATCGTGGGGCACAAACCGTTTTGGGTGATCGCCGATCATCTTGCCCGCCAGGGCATCGCCTCGCTGCGCTATGACGACCGCGGTTTCGGTGAATCCGAAGGCGATTTCAGCGCCGCCACCTCAGTCGATTTTGCCGCCGATGCCCGCGCCGCATTGGAATATCTGAAAACCAGAGCGGAGATCAAAGACATCGGCCTCATGGGCCACAGCGAGGGCGGATTGATCGCGCCGCTGGTGGCTTCACAGACTCCGGACGTCAGTTTCATCGTCATGCTGGCCGGTCCCGGGGTGCGCGGCGACCGCATCCTGCTCAGCCAGGAAGAGTTGATCTGGCGCGCCGAAAACACGGAGGAAGCTGAGATCCAGCGCCAGATTTATGTCAGCGGCAAGATCTACGAACTGATCCTGGCCGGGGGCGAACCGGACTCCCTGCAAGTGCGCATCCGTGACTTCGTGGAACAATCCATCGCCGACAGCCTCGTCACCATCCCCGAAGGTTACAGCAAAGAGGATGTGATCGACCAATACACGTCCGGAATGACCAGCCCCTGGATGCTTTGGTTTTTGCGGCACGATCCCGCGCCCGTTTTGGAACAGGTGGGCTGCCCGGTCCTGGCTGTCAATGGCTCGCTGGATCTGCAGGTGCCTGCTGCCGAGAATCTGGCCGCCATTGGCGCCGCGCTGGAAATTGCAGGAAACGAAGACTACACCCTCAGGGAGTTTCCCGGCCTCAACCACCTCTTCCAAAAAAGCGAGACCGGACACCCCAACGAATACGCCAGGATCGAAGAGACCTTTTCACCCGAGGTGCTGGACTTTATCACCGAGTGGATCAGAGCCCGGACCTACCGCAAACATTAGCTGCGTTGGAGCCGGTGATTTCGCCATCTCAAGCGACAACTGAGACCGTATCTGGATCCGGCTCTGTCCGCTGATGAACTGATTGCGGGTCTGCCCTAAGCGTCCTGTGTCCGCAGCAATTTGTCGATGGCGCGGGCGGCGCGGTGGCCGTCGGCGATGGCTGT
>CAYXEF010000075.1:1879-12907 GCA_964463825.1 uncultured Candidatus Cloacimonadota bacterium
TCCGCAGCAATTTGTCGATGGCGCGGGCGGCGCGGTGGCCGTCGGCGATGGCTGTGATGGCGTCTGCGGTGGCGTTGAACATATCGCCGCCGATGAAGATCTTGTCATCCGCGGTACGGCCCCAGCGGTCGGCCTGGACGCGGAATTTCTTAAGTTCGATCCTGGCGCCGGCCTGGCCGTCCAGCCAGAGATAGTTCACGCCCTGGCCGATGGCGGCGATGACGGTGTCGGCCCGGACGATCTCGCGGCTGCCCTCGATCAGAATGGGCTGCGGCCTGCCGCCATCCGCGGCGGGAACCATCTCCGCCTTGCCCCAGGCGAATTCCAGGCGTCCGGAGGCGTCCTGCCTCAGATCCAGCGGAATGGCCTGAAAGATGAATTCCACCCCTTCCTCTTTGGCTTCGACGATTTCTTCCGGATCGGCGGGCATGTCCTCTTCTCGGCGGCGGTAGAGCACTGTCACCCGGCAGCCCAGGCGACGCGCCGTGCGGGCCGCGTCCATGGCCACATTGCCGCCGCCCACGACCACCACTTCGCGCCCCAATTCGACGGGGATGCCGTTGGTGACGTCGCTGAGCAGCTTGAGCCCGCTGATCACCTGATCCGTGTCCTCGCCGGGAATTCCGATGCGGTAGGGCTCAAACATGCCGACGCTGACAAAGATGGCGTCGAAATCCCGGTACAGGTCGTCGAAAGAAAGATCGCGGCCGATGCAGGTGTTATAGTGGATATTCACGCCCAGGGCGGTGATCTGGGCGATGTCCTTGTCCAGGGCCGCGTAAGGCAGGCGATATTCCGGAATGCCGTAACGCAGCATTCCTCCGGCCGCGGGGTGTTGCTCGAAGATATCCACCGCGTAGCCCAGTCCGGCCAGATAATAAGCGGCGCTGAGTCCGCCGGGACCGGAGCCGATCACGGCGATTTTGCGGTCCTGCCGCTGGATCCCGGGACGCGGCAGGCCTTGGTAATCCTCTGGGGTGGCGATGTCTGTGAGATAGCGTTTGAGCCAGCGGATGGAGATCGCTTCGCCGCGGTGGGAGAGCGCGCAGACGTCCTCGCAGCGGCGGGTGCAGACGCGCCCGCAGACTCCCGGCAGGGGATTGGTCTCATAAAGTATCCTGATGCCGCTGGCGATGTCGTCTTCGCGGATGGCCTTGATATAGCCTGGGATGTCCATATGGGCGGGGCAGGTGGCGGTGCAAATGCCGCACTGGATGCAGCGGTCGGCCTCCTGGTGGGCCATTTCCCGGGAATAGCCGCGCACCATTTCCACAAACGATTCCAGCCTTTCACCGGAGCCCAGATGAGGCATGGGCACCCGCTCCAGATGCAGCAGTTCGTAGCCCTCGGGGCGCCGGTAGCCCAAGCTTTCATCGTCCCAGGGCTTGGCATCCGCGCCGGGCGTGAAGCAATAGGTTTCGCGCACATCGAGATCCAGTCCTTCCTCCACCCAGGTATAGGCGTTGGACATGGTCAAAGAGCCGGTGGGGCAGATATCCACGCACAGCGCGCACCAGCAGCAACGGCCGTAGTCGATGCGCGGGCGCAGTCCGCTGTCGCCGTGTGTGGCCTCACTCACGGGCACCAGGTCGATGGATTCGTTTTGGCAGATCTCGGCGCAGCTGCCGCAGCCGATGCACTTGCTCAGATCGTTGCGGTGAAATCCTCGGTAGGCCGGGGCGCCGGGACGGGGTGCGTTAAGCACGGCGATGGAAAAGGGCTTTTCGAAGGCGCGTTTCCAGACGTAGAAAGGGGAAAGGATATCCTGAAGTTTCATGCTCATCTCTCGATCTCCGGCGGATAGGTGTGCAGCGAAACCATGAGCCCGGCAACGTCCGCGATGTTCACGCCCACGGCCAGATCCTCGAGCAGGGCCATGGCATGGCTGTAGGAAGGTCCGCGCACAGTCACCTTGCGCGGGTAGGCGCTGCCGTCGGAGACCATGTAATAGCCATATTCGCCGCGGGTGGATTCCGCGCGCACGTAGATCTCGCCGGGGGGTACCCTGAGGTGCAGGACATTGGGCAAGATCCCGTGCAAAGGCCCGGAACGGGGCATGCGCTTCAGGATCTGGCGGATAAGGTCGATGCCCTGATCCACTTCGCGCCAACGGCAGAACGCCCGCGCATAAGCGTCGCCGGCGGTCTCGGTCACGGGCTCGAAATCCAACTGGTCATACACCAGGTAAGGCAGATCCTTGCGCAGGTCCCGCCTGAGGCCGCAAGCGCGGGCATTCGGCCCCACAACGCCGTAGGGGTCCACCATGTCCGGCGTGATCACTCCCAGTCCCTGGGCTCGCTGCTTGAATATCGCGTTATTGAACATCACGTGCCGGATCTCGTCCAGTAGTTTGTGTATATCGTCCAGCACCTTGAGCGCGCGTCCGTCCCAGCCTTCGGGCAAAGGGCCGCGCACACCGCCGGGGGTCATGTACATGTGGTAGATCCGGGCGCCAGTCCATTCCTCAAAGAGGTCCAGCACATAGTCGCGATGCGCCAGGCACCATTGCGAGACGGTTCCCATGCCGAAAGCGCCGCTCTGGCCGCCCAGCCACATCACGAAACTGGCTACGCGGGAGAGTTCCAGATCCAGGGTCCGCAGCCATTGGGCGCGTTCGGGGGCCTGGATGCCCAAGAGGCCCTCCACTGCCGCCGCGAAGAGATATTCGTTGGTATCCGGCTCCGGCACGCAGATACGGCAGACCAAAGGGAAGGAATTGATGTAACGTCGGCGTTCCATCAGTTTTTCAAAACCGCGGTGCAGATAGCCGACATGGGTGCGGCAGCGGATCACCTGATCACCGCAGACATCGAGTTCCAGACTCATGTTGCCGGTCACACCCGGATGCTGCGGCCCCTGCCACATCTTGAGGTATTTCTGGCTCTCCAGATCATAGACAGCCTGTCCATTCACGATCGGCGGATAGGCGCTCTCCATCTCAATCCTCCGGGTAGAGTTGCTCTTTCATGCGGGCTTCCGGCTCGCTGTGGGAGCGGGGTCTGTGGCTGTAGCGCTCTTCGCTGAACTTGCGGGTGTCAAAATCCCGGCGCATGGGCGGCGGACCCTGCCAGCTTTCCAGGATCATCGGCTCATCGATCCCGGGACTGCCAGGGAATTCGAGGCCGAACATTTCGTGCAACTCGCGCTGATAGACCCGCGCCTGTTTCCACAGCGTGTGAATGGAAGGCAGCACGGGATGGGCGCGGTCCACCCGGACCTTGAGGATGAAATCTTGCCTCCGGGTGTGGTTGTGCAGAATGTAGGTGACTTGGAACTGGCCCTGTTCCAGCCAGTCCACGCAGGTCATCAGCACAAGGTGGGAAAATCCGTGGGCGTCCCGCAATTGCGTGAGCAGGCTTGTCAGCCGTTCTGCCGGCACTTGTACCGCAGCCTGGCCGGGATGCCGCTCCCCGTACTCTGTGAGCCGGTATGTGTCCTTCAGTTGGTCATATAGTTGCCGCATCTTGCTCCTACCAGTTGTAATCGGGCATGTTCCAATCCGTGATGACCTGTTTCTGGTTGGCCTTGTACCAGTCGAATTTGTCGGCGTAGAGGTTCTGGCCTTCCGCCTTGCCTTCCCGGATCAGTTTCTTAAGCAGGTTGAATCCCGCCAGGACGGCCTCCGGACGGGGCATACAGCCGGTGACGTAGACGTCCACCGGAATATACTCGTCGATGCGTTTGATCGTGTTGTAGGAATCCCAGTACATGCCGCCGTTGATGGCGCAGGAACAGACGGCGACCACGAACTTGGGCCCCTGCATCTGCTCGTAGCTGCGCACGATGCGCTTAAGCGTCTTGAGCGAGACATAGCCGCCGATGAGGAACACCGAGGCCTGGCGCGGCGTGGGCCGCATCTGCATGCCCAGGCGGCTGATGTCGTAACGGGCGGTGACTAGCGGGCGCAATTCGATGGCGCCGCAGCCGGTGCCAAAGGCCAGGATCCAGAGGCTGTGAGCGCGCGCCCAGTTCATGAAGTTCTCAACCACGCGCCAGCTCTTCTCCGCACGACGGGGCCGGGCGTCGCAGAACCAGTCCCGTTCCTCTTCCGGCAGGCCGCTGTTGGTGAGGGTGCGTTCGTCCTTCACCCACTCCGGCCGCTCAGCCGGAGGCACGGGAGTTACAATTTCTTTATCTTCTGGCATGATTACTCCTAAAGGGTCCAGAGGAGGACGGCGGCAATGCCCACCAGTGTGGGTACTTTGAGGAAAAACCTGATGCTGTCCTCAGCCCGGAAACGGGGAAAAGCCGCGCCGACGAAGACGCTGAACATGTAGATGCAGAAGGTTTTGGCGACCAGGGCCGCGAGATTCGTGGCGCCGCCGAAATACAGGTTCATGAAGAGCACCAGTTTGGCGCCGTTGAAGATGCCGCGGTTGGTGGCCAGCAATCCCAGAAAGGCGCTCTGATACTCCGTGGGCGGGCCGATCGGGATCTCCTGCGGGGCGATCACGATGGAGAAGGGATTATGCATGTTCATGCCCAGCATGGCGATCATGGCGGCGGCCACGGCCAGAGGATTGGTGAAGAGCGTCCAGTTCAGAAATCCGCCCTGCTGGGCGGCGACGATGTCCGTGATGTTCAGGGTCTTGTATTGCATGGCCAGACTAATCACGGAGAGCGCGAAGGGTACCTCAAAGGCCGTCATCTGCGCCAGGCCGCGGCTGACGCCGATAGCAGAATAGGGATGCCCGCCCTCACCGGCACCGAGCGCCATGCCCAGCTGCCCGAAGAAGATGAAGTACATCACCAGCAGCAGATCCCCGGACATGGAGAAATTGGAAAAATAGGCCGAACCGAACAGCACCGGTATGAACATGTAGGCGCCGATACCGCCGGCTATACGGAACACCGGGCCGAGATAATACATGATGCCGTGGCTGATGGAAGTGCGTTTGGCATTGTTCTTGAAGATGTCTATGAATGGTTGCCAGACCGGCGGACCCAGGCGTCCCTGCACGCGGGCGAAGATCTTGTAGACAATCCCACCCAAAGTCAGTCCCCAAACGGTGACCACCCCCAGAGAGATGAAAGCCCAGATCAGTTTGCTTGCGATATTCATCACTTAACCCCCAACATTAGATACAGCGCCACGGCATAGAGGAAGAGGTGCAGCAGGTAGGTTTGCCCGTTGCCGGTGTAGAGCCGTGACAGGGTGGCCGCCAACGAGCGCGTCCATTCCGCCAGTCCTTGGTAGAAAGCGGTGACCCGCGGCCGCACCAGCCAGCCCAAAGCCTTGTTGTAGTGCGCGAACATGTTGTAGGCAAAATGCGTGGTTCCGGGCTTGTAGGGGCGCTCCGCGGCGTAGACAATGTTGAACTGCTTCACTTTTTTGGGTCGGGAATTTACCAGCAGCAGCCAGATCAGCGGAACGGCGAAGACCCCGAAGGTCACCAGCATCACCAGATTGCCGTTCCAATAACCCTGCAATCGCGGCGAATTCATCTGAATGGTGTAGCCGCTCCAGCTCAGCCAATCCGGCTTGGCGATGTATTGGCCCACGATCGCCGAGAGCGGCTTGGTGAGCAGATTCGGGAACATGGAGAAGGCCATGATGGCAGCGATAAAGATTCCCTGCGGTATCAGCAGCCAGACCGGGGCTTCGCGCACCTGTTTGTGTTCCGGCTTGGGCTGTCCCAAAAATACTGTATGGATGAGTTTGTAAAGGTAGAGGAAGGCCACGGCGCTGGCGAAGAAGGCCAGAGCCGCCTGCAACGGTTGCCCTGACTCCAGCAGCGATGTGTAGATGAACCACTTGGAGCCGAAACCGGTCAGCGGTGGCACGCCCGAGACGGCGATGATGCCCATCAGCACACTGATGTAGGAGATCGGCATCTTCTTGATCAGGCCGCCCATCTCATACATTTGACGGGTGCCGGTGCGTAGGAATACCCCCGCCATGGCCAGAAAGATCAAGCCTTTAAAGAGAACATGGGTTACTGTGAGATAGAGGGCGGAAACCCAGCCCAAATGGCTCATCAGAGCCAGTCCCGCCACGATGTAGCCCAGCTGGCTCATGCTGGAGTAGGCCAGCAGCAACTTGGCATCCTCCTGAAAAACGGCCATCAGCGCGCCGAAGAAGGCGGTAAGCAGGCCCAGCCAGCCCAGGGCCTGCAGGCTCCAGGCGGAGTTTGATATTTGGGGTAACAGCATGGCCAACAGCAGGATCAGTCCGTAAATACCAGCCTTGGAGAGCACGGAGGAAAAGATGGAACTGGTGTCATCCTCGCTCTCGGCATACACGCCGGGCAGCCAATAGTGCAGGCCGCAGGCGCCGGTTTTGACCAAAAAGCCCAAAGCCAGCAGCGCCGCTCCCAATTTTGCCGCGGCGCTCCAGATCACTGCTTGTCCGCCCCAGACACCAAACTCCGGTACCAGATTCAGTCCAGCGAGCAGGCAATAGGCACCGGCACTGGAAAACAGAGCGTAGACATAGGCCGGAACCCTCGCCTGGCCTCCGCGCAGGGCCAGCAGGTAGGATGTAAAAGTCAGCAGTTCCCAAGCCAGGAAAAACTCCAGCCGGCTTCCAGCCAGCAATAGATTACCCAGGGAAAGGATCAGGGCGGTCAAGAGCGGGAAAATCCCTTCTGCTCGGCCTTTGCGGTGCATGAAGGCAAAGATCTGCACCGCCGCCCCGCCCACCAGCGCCAGAGCGAAGAGCCCGGTCAGACCGCGTGCCACCGGCAAAAGATAGCGCCAGCCGTATCCGGCCACCAGCAGCAGCGCGATGATGCCCTTGGCTTTGGCAGGCAGAAAATCCAGCAGCCCCAACACCAGGAGCGCGAACACCGGCAGCAGGGTCAGCGGGTCGCCGTTGAAGCGATACAGCGCTGCCAGCACTCCAGCCACGCATAGCAACACTCCCGAGACCAGCGGCGCCGCGATCAGGGAGCGCGCTAGCTCAAGATCGCCTTCGCCTTCCCCACGCGCGGCCCAGCCAGCCCAACGCAGCAGGTAAGCCGCTTCCAGCAGCGATCCCGCCAGCAAGGCTCCCAGCCACAGCCAGGCCTGGCCTGACACCAGCGCCCGCACCAGGCTCCACTTGGCGAAAAACCCGGGAAAGGGCGGAATGCAGAGCAGTGCCAGCACAAAAATGAAGAAGAGGATCAGGAGCCCACTCTCACGCCGCAACCGGCCCCAGTCGTTGACCAACTTCGCGCGGACGATCCCGCTCAGCCAGAAAAGTCCGCTTTTGGCCAGGGCGTTGGTGGCAAAAAGCCCGCCGGCGATCAGCAGTTGGGCGCTGGCATGCAAGCCCAGCATGCGCGTGGCGCCCAGAGCGAAGACCACCAATCCAGCCTGTGCGGTGGAGGAGTAACCCAGCAGACGGCGGGCGTCGCTTTGGCGCAAGGCCACCAGATTGGCCAGCACAAAACTGACCAGCCCGGCTGCGGTCAGCAGATTGAGCAGGTCATAGGAAAAGAGCGGCAGCAATTTGTAGAAGAGATAGAGCGCGGCGCCGGTGTGCACCGAGGCGATCAGGGCAGAAACGCCGCTGTTTGACGCCTGATAGAGATCCAGCGCCCAACCGTTGGCGGGCCAGGGTTTGAGTTCCAAAAACAGCCCGATCGCCACCAGATACAGGGCCACGCGGTAGCCGGCTCCGGGCACCTGGCCCAGGGCGGCCCAGGTATCCAGGTTCAGCGTCCCGGTGTAGCGATAGGCCATGGCAATGCCGATCAGGTAAAGCGAACTGGCGATCCCGCCGGCCAGCATGTACTTGAATCCGGAAGCCAGGGAACTCCCACTCTGTTTCAAGCCCAGCAGGGAATAAGTGGCAATCGAGAGGATTTCCAGAAAAACGAAGGAATTGAAGACATCCCGCGTGAGCACCAAACCGGCTGCGCCCAGCAGTACCAAAAGATAAAGCGCCAGGCCTTGTGCGCCGCCTTCGGCCAGTTTTCGGTGCAGAAAGACCGCGCCCAAAAGCCCGATGCCGTTGAGCAGGCTCAGGAGCAGTGCTTCGGGCAGTCCGAAAGCCAACGCGATGGATAGCGGAGCGGGAAATCCGGCCGTAAAAACGGTGGTTCCGGCATCAGGATCAAGGCGCAATTGCCAGACTTGCCAAAGCGACAGCACCAGTCCAGTGCCCAAGGTAAGATAAAGCAAAGCGAGTGCGGCCTTGCGGTGGGCTTTGTCCGCCAGGGCGACCAGGAAGGCTGCCAGCAGATAAATTGCGATCAGGAGCAGGGGATTCACCATTTTTGCTCCTCAAAGTCGTCGATATTGAGGCTGCCGCGGGTTTTGTACAGCCTGATCGCGTAGGCCAGCATCAACGCTGTAACCGCCAGGCCGATGACGATGGCTGTGAGCACCAGCGCCGAAGGCACCGGATCCACAATCTTCTCGGCCACAACTTTGGCCCCTTCTGCTGTCTTGGCCAGCCGCACGCCGGCGTCGATGATCGGAGCCGTGCCGTTTTTGACATAGCCGATCGCCACGATCAGCATATGGATGCCCGTGTCCAGGATGGAAAAGCCGATGATCATGCGGATCAGGTTTTTTTTGACCAGCATGGTCCAGATCCCGGCCAGCATGAGCAGGATACCGCAGAGCAGGACGATCATGCCGCGCCTCCCGGACCCTGCAGCGAGTCCAGCACGGTGGAGAGTTCGGCCCCCACTTTGAGTCCGACGCAGCTGTAAATCAAGGGCACCGCTCCGGCGGAGAAGAGCCGCAGCCAGTTTCCGGCGGGCATAAACCGCGGATCGAGAAAAGAACTTGCCCCCAGCAGGACCAGACCCAGCAGGCCCAGACCCGCGTAGGCCAGTCCGGAAAGCGATTCCAGCCAGGTCAGCAGCCGGTGCGAAAAGTCAAAATCCACATAGGCCAGGCACAGCAGCAGCATGGCCGAGGCGATCACCACCCCGCCCTGAAAGCCGCCGCCCGGAGAAAGATGCCCGTGCGTGAAGATATAAACGCCGAACATCACGATCAAAGGCGCCAAAAACGAGGCACCCGTGCGCAGGATCTCCGTTCCGGCACGCCTTTTGCCGCCTTTCAGTTCCCGTCGTTTGAGCAGGAAACCCACACCCGCGGTTGCCAGAAACAGCACCGTCACCTCGCCCAAGGTGTCCAGACCGCGGTATGTGACCACCACCGCAGTGACCACGTTGGGCATGTTGAGCTCGTTGATCGAGCCGTGGATATATTCCGTGGCCAGGGCGTTGTTGCTTTCGGATACGCGAAACTCCGCCAAAAAAGGCCAGAGCAGCCAGGCCAGGCCGGCCAGGGCCAGCACGACAAGCAGCTGTTTAATCATCCCCGTCCTCCTTGACCTGCTTGAGCGTGTAGAGAAAAACCACGGTGGTCAGTCCCGCCCCGATCGTGGCCTCGGTCATCGCCACGTCCGGCGCCGCCACCAGCAGATAGATGATGGAGGCGGTGAGGCTGATCACGCCGGAGGCGATGACGGCGTGCAGGACCTTGCGCGTGAAGATTGAATACAGCGCACTGAGCAGGCAGATCAGCGCCAGCAGCACCAAAAGGATCGTCTCACTCATCCTGGCCTCCCGCGGTCTGATCCTCGCGTAGATTGTCCCGCACAGTTTTATCCGTCAGTTTGATCCCTTTGTCATGCGCCGCGCGCAACAGCACATTGGAACTGATGGGGTTGGTCAACAGCACGAACATGACCAGCACCAGCAACCTGACCAGCCAGGCGGGCTCGGCCAGGCCAATACCGACCAGCGTGAGCAAGGTGCCCAGGGTGGTGGACTTGGTGCCGGCCTGCATTCTGTTATAGACATCAGGCATGCGCAACAGCCCCAGAGCTCCCAAAAAGAGGAAGACAGAGCCCAAAAGGCAGATCACGGATCCGATCGCGGCGCTCATAATCCCCCCTCCAGATACCGCCCCACACTGATCACACCCAGAAAACTCAGCAGCGCGTAGGCCATGGCCACGTCCACATAGATCGCGCGGCCGCTGCCCAAGGCGATAAACACGATGATGGCGATGCCGCAGGTGGTCATTACATCCAGCGCCGCCACCCGGTCCGCCGAACTGGGACCCTTGAGAAAACGCGCGAAGGACACGGCCAAAGCCAGCATGGAGATGTAAAAGGCCCCCTGAAAGAGATAGTGGGCAAATTCAGCCAAAGATCACCTCCAGATGAGCTTCGAATTTCCGTACGATGGACTCGGTGGCAGCCTCGATATCCGGGGCGGTGAGGTCGATCCAGTGAATGTAGAAGTATTCTCCCGCAGTCTCCACGACCATCGTGCCCGGCGTCAGCGTGATCGAATTGGCCAGAATGATCCGGCCCAGACGGCTCTTCAGCCGCGTTCGCACTTTGACGATGCCGGGATGGATGGGCAGCGAAGGGCTCAGCACCCGCCGCGACACGTCCACCGCGCTCTTGATCAATTCAATCAGAAAGACCAGCAGATAGACCGGCATGCGCAGCAAGGCGCGCGGCGTCAGGCGCAGTTCGGCCAGAAGCGTCAGATTGCGCCCAAACAGCAGGCTGATCAACAACGCCACAGCGCCGCCGGCGATGATCTCGTCGCGGTTCGCACCGGCGATCGCCAGCCACAGGACAAACAAGACTATCAGGCTCAGCAGAAACGACTTCAATCGCTGCATCCGTCCTCCCGGAGTTTTTTGGGGATAGTCTGAAACAAAGGGTGGAACGGCAGATTGCTTCGCATCCGGGAACAAGCGTTCACGTCCCGTAATATTCGACACCTGCCAATAGTTTACACTATAAACCCTTTGGCGCATAGCAAATCCAGTCCGAACATCCTGTCAAGTTCTTTTTTGAGCGGTTTCTTCGCCCTGGCGGCCTGCCTATGTAGTTCCCGTAGACTTCCCCTATACTTCCCGTCCAACTCAGGGGAAGTCTACGGGAAGTAAAAAAGAGGCTAACGAGCCAGCAGCCGGGAACGAACCAGGCTCAGCTGGGAAAATCGCAATCAGGGGGAATCCGACTCAAAGGGAGGGATTCCCCCCGTTAATGGTTACCGGGCCAGCTATTGCCTGTTGGCGGTTTTACCTGCTGGGGCGGGTATCTGCGACTGCAGGCCG
>CAYXEF010000076.1:0-1774 GCA_964463825.1 uncultured Candidatus Cloacimonadota bacterium
GACTTCCCGCCAAACGGTCGGGAAGTGGAAGCGAAGTTGTCGGGAAGCGGACGGTCCAGCCGCCAGGGAGTTACAGGGCGGTGACGCGCAGGGCGTTGAGATTGACCCGGTAGCCGCCGGTAACGGTGAGCCAGCCTTTGTGCAGTTCCGAGATGTCGGAGATCCTGGCCTGCATCCACCAGCCGCTGCGGGCTTCGGTGTCGGATTCCGGGGCGCGGTAGTTGCCGAAGGAATCCTGATAATTGGGGTACCAGACCGTTTGATTGAGGATGTAGTCTGCGGTGCGGGCGAGTCTGGTCTTGGCGTAGTGGGTGGACCAGAGTTCCTGATTATCCAGGATGCGGCGGAAACGGGCCTGGTTGTTGGTATTCGGCCCCGGCGCGGTGAGCATCTTGCCCAGGGCGGCGAACACGAAGTCCTGTCCGGCCAAGGCCTGTTCCATGACGAAATAGTCGTCCACCAGAATAAAGTGGGCGTCGCCGCCGGTGGCGGTCACCTGTTGCGCGGAAGGGGCGGAAACCACCACCACGTCTGGTGTGGCGGCGTTGATCAGAAAGCGGGGCATGCAGCCGGCGGCCATTAAGGCCAGGCTGGCGGCGAACACGAGAATACTGAAACGATAGGCTATACGCGGGGTCATGTCAGGATTCCTCCAGTCTTTGGTGTTGCGGGCTCAGGAGCCCAGTCCCAGACGCTGCTGCTGGTATTTCTTGCTCTGGATGTCGCGCCACCACTGTTCATGCTCCAGATACCAGAGCACGGTTTTGCGGAGACCGGTGTCGAAGGTCTCGCGCGGCTCCCAGCCAAGATCGCGGCGCAGCTTGCCGGCATCGATGGCGTAGCGCAGGTCGTGGCCGGGGCGGTCGGCAACGTAGGTGATCAATTCCGCGTAGGATTTGAGGCGGTCAGATGGCCGCAGTTCGTCCAGCAGCTTGCAAATGGTGTTTACGATGTCGATGTTCCTCATTTCGCAATTGCCGCCCACGTTGTAGGTCTGGCCTGGTTTGCCGGCTGTGATGATGGTGTTGATGGCATCGCAGTGGTCGCGCACATAGAGCCAGTCGCGCACGTTGAGGCCGGCGCCGTAGACGGGCAATGGCTTGTGTGCCAGGCAGTTGAGGATCATGAGCGGGATCAGTTTTTCCGGGAATTGGTAGCCGCCGTAGTTGTTGGAGCAATTGGAGATCAGGACCGGCAGGCCGAAGGTGCGGTGCCAGGCCCGGACCAGGTGGTCGGAACCCGCTTTGGAAGCGGAATAGGGCGAGGAAGGATCGTAGGGCGTATCCTCGGTGAACATGCCCTCCTCCCCCAGTGAACCGAAAACCTCGTCCGTGGAGACATGGTGGAAGCGGAAGCCGCTTCTGGCCGGCTCCTCCAGCTTGCGCCAATAGCGCAGGGCGGTATCCAGCAGGACGGCTGTGCCCAGCAGATTGGTGTTCACGAACTCCATGGGGCCGTCAATGGAGCGATCCACGTGGGATTCCGCGGCGAAGTTGACCACGGTGTCGGGCTGGAAACCGGCAAAGATCCGCGCCATGGCGGCGGGATCGCAGATATCGGCCTGGTGGAAAGAATAACGCTGGGGAAAGGCCGCCGCGATGTCGTCCAGACTGGCGGGATTGCCGGCGTAGGTGAGTTTGTCGATGTTGCAGACGCAGCCCTTGAAGACGGGATCCTCAAAGAGGTGGTGGATGTAGTTGGCGCCGATGAAGCCGGCGCCTCCGGTGACGATTACGCGATCCATCTATAAGCTCCTTAGTTGTTTAAGCAGTTC
>CAYXEF010000076.1:1874-6408 GCA_964463825.1 uncultured Candidatus Cloacimonadota bacterium
GCCAGCACGGCGCGCGCGTGGCCGGGACTGAGCTGTCCCGCCGAGACCAGCGTTTTGACCTCGCCGGGCAAGTTAAGCAGCCGGATGCTGTTGGTGATGGTGACGCGCTCTTTGGAGACGATCTGGGCAACCTGCTGGTGGGTGAGGCCAAAGTCCTCCGCCAGAGTCTGATAGGCACGCGCTTCCTCGATCGGGTCGAGATCCTCGCGCTGGATGTTTTCCACAATGGCCAGCTGCAATTGCTCGCGCTGGCTGACGCTGCGGATCACCACGGGGACCATGTCCAGTCCGGCGAGTTTGGCAGCCTGCAGGCGGCGTTCGCCGGCGATCAGTTCATAGTCTCTGCCCTCGGCCTTGGTCACGATGAGGGGCTGGATGATGCCGTTGGCCTTGATCGATTCCGCCAGTTCCGCCAAACTGTCCGGATCGAAGTTCTGGCGCGGTTGGTAGGGATTGGCACGGATGCGATCGAGGGGCAGGGTGCCGAGATTGGCGCGGGTGTCGGGAGTCTCCTCGCGGTCCGGGATGAGGGCGCTGAGGCCGCGTCCGAGATGTTCGTTCATGCTGTCCTCAAGTCCTTTCGACGATCTCGCTGGCCAGTTCCAGATAGCTCATGGCGCCGGGCGAGCGGATGTCGTAGAGAAAAATGGGTTTGCCGAAGCTGGGGGCCTCGGTGAGTTTGATGTTGCGGGGAATGATGGTACGGAAGACCTTTTCCTTGAAGTAGCGGCGCACCTCTTTGGCGACCTGCATGGAGAGGTTGACGCGGCGGTCGAACATGGTGAGCAGGATGCCGATGATGTTGAGCGAGGGATTGAGGTTCTTCTGGATCAGGCGGATGGTGGACAAGAGCTGGCTGACTCCTTCCAGGGCATAGTATTCGCACTGGATGGGAACCAGCAGGTCGGTGGCCGCGGTAAGTGCGTTGACCGTCAACAGCCCCAGCGAGGGCGGGCAATCGATGATGATGTAATCAAAGCGTTCCAACACGGGCTGCAAGGCCTCGCGCAGCTTGTGTTCGCGGGCGAATTCGTGCACCAGTTCGATCTCAGCGCCGGTGAGGTTGATGTTGCCCGGCACGCACCAGAGGTTGTCCGTGGCTGTGGGGAGAATGGTGCTTTCCAGCGGCGCTTTGCCGATCAGGGCGTCGTAGATCTGCAGTTCGAGGTTTTCCTTGTCCAGACCGGCGCCGCTGGTGGCGTTGCCCTGGGGATCAAAGTCGATCAGCAGGGTCCGTTTCTCAAGCACGGCGAGACCCGCGGCTAGATTCACCGCGGTGGTGGTCTTGCCGACGCCGCCTTTTTGGTTGACGATCGTAATTACTCTTGCCATATATCCTTATACATCCTGTTTGCGGGTTAACTGCGCACGCCGCAGGCCATAGAGCGAGCGGCCGCCCCAGTCGAACTCCTCCTGCCACAACAACTTGGGGCCGAAGGGCGCGATGTCCGCCAGTTCCCGGGCCTTGTAACAGAGCAGTTGCCCGGAGGGGGCCAGCAGGCGGCGCAGAGGCTTGAGATAGCGTTCCTCCAGCCGCACGGCGCGCATGAGGATCAGGTCGAAATCACCTGCCGCATGATAATCCTCCAGCCGTGAGCAAACCACATCCGTGCCCGCAAGCTCCAGTTGTTCAACCAGTTCCCGCAGGGCGTCCGTTTTCTTGCGCACAGAGTCCAAAAGCGTCAGCCGGCATTCCGGCACCGCCAGTTTGAGCGGAATGCCGGGCAAACCGCCGCCGGAGCCGAAATCCAGCGCCTTTTTTCCCATGAAGTCAACGCATTTCAAAGGGAGCAGGCTGTCAAGGAAATGCTTTGTCCAAAGTTCCTCTGCAGGTGTGGCGCGGGAAAAGAGGTTTAGGTGCCGGTTTTTCTCCAGCAGCAGGGCGTGATAGCGGTCGAAGCCAGCCAGGACGCGTTCGCGCTCCGGCAGGCCCAGGCTGTCCAGAAAGGCGGCAAAGGCAGCCCTGCAGCCGTTCATGGCTGTTGCTCCGCAGGAAGGTTGCGCAAGAGCGCTTGCACCAGGAAGGAGCGGTCCGACTGCATACTTATAAGCAACTGCCGCGCAGAGGGATGTTTGATCTGCATGAGTGACCGGGCGGTGATGTAGCGAAATCGCTCGCTGGGATGAGAGACGTAGTTTTGCAGCAACTCCACGGAACGCGCGCTATGGACGCCTGATAACACTGAGAGGCAGGCGATTTCGTATTTCTTATGTCCCAGCAGCCGCTGAACGTATTCCACCAGCAGGGTGTCGCCCACACCGGCGATCAGGGACATGGAGTTCTTGGCGGCCAGGCTGTCGGAGGCTTCGATCAGGGGAAAGAGCTCGCGCACAAAATCGGGAGAGGCCTTGGCCAAGGCTTCCAGGACGCGGTATTCCAGCCCGGAATCGGTGGCCATCTTGTTCTTCAGGACCCAGGGGACGGCCTCGTCGGCGCGGGATATCAGGATCTCGCGGGCGCGGCGTACCCTTTGCACGGCGCTGCCGACCTCCCACTCGGAGGCTGCGTCAAAGATGTCCCCGATGCTGTCGGTGCTGTCCGGCAGGGCGGCTGTAGAGGCCAATTCCTCCACCGCGGTTTGGGTCACGGGATTCAGGTTGATGTCCCGCCCGATGCCGTAAGTCCCGCTCTGCCAAGTCTTATCGTTCGTCTGCAGGCTATCCGGATAACTGTCCTTGCCGCCGGCATCCAGAAAGAGGCCGAGGCCGCCGGAGCCGCGGACGAGGTTGGCGCTGCCATAGTTCTGTTTTTCCCGGCGTTCGTAGCGGTCGTCACCGCTTTTATCCACGAAAATGCCGACCGAGTTGGTGAGCCCGAGGCCGTTGCCGCCGGGCAGTGAATAGGCGTCATTGCCGGCACCGTCGATGAAAAGGCCCAGAGCCCAGTCGTGTCCAGCCCCCTGCCCGGGTCCGTTGCGGCTGTAATAGGCATCGTCGCCGGCGGCGTCAAAGAGTAGGCCGTTGGCCAGATGAATGCCGGAGCCCTGGGGATAGTAAACCGCGTTGTAGACGTCATTTCCGGCTTCGTCGACAAGTACCCCCGCGGCGTACCAATAGCCTGAGCCCTGTGCGTAAACGCCGCCCAGATAGCGGTCGCTGCCTTCGCAGTCATAGAGCAGTCCCAATCCCCCGGCCAGATGCGGGCGCAGGCCCAGGCCCATACCCTGGCCCAAGGTGATGAAGTCCAGCGGCATGAGCGGCTCGTGCATGTATTTGCCGCCCAAGAGATAAGCGTCGGAGCCGCTTTGGTCCAGAAGCGCTCCGGCGCCCCGGGTGCTCCCAAAACCCTGGGCCGACAGCGGTGCGGCGTAGATATCGTTGCCGGAGCCATCTACAAGCAGGCCGACGCCGAACATCGCGGCGCCCTGGGAGAAAAGGCCGCTGCGGTAAGTGTCATCGCCCGTCAAATCCCGGTGCAGATTGAGGCCCATGAAGCTGGCGAAGGCGTAATCCCCGGTCTCGTAGGAATCGTTGCCGGACAGGTCGGCTGAATAACCGCAACCGTATACGCTGCAAAACATTGCCGTCGGCGCTTGGGAGCGAAAGCGGTCATCGCCGGCCAAGTCGACCAGGATGTAAAAGGGCGTCTTGCGGTCAGCCCTGAGCCCGGTCTCATAGAGGTCATTGCCGCCGGGCTCGAGCAGAAAACAGATCGGTTTGTCCGGCAGAGTCTGAGAGTTGTAAACGTCGTCCCCAGTGCTGCCGATGACCATCAAGCCCAGCGGGGTCTTGCGGATCAGGGGGCTTTTATGGCGGTACTTGAGGTGGTCGGCGTTGTCGGCGAGGGCGTCTGCCAGAGCCTGGAACCTGATTCCCGCTTCCAGCAGCGCCGCCAGATCGATATCTCCCATGCGTTCGCGCAAATGGGGCACGTCGAGACTGTCGTAATCCGGCAAGCCAGTTTTATGATAGTGCCCTTCATATGCTTCCACGTCCTCGCGCTCGATGAATTGCCACATCCAGAAAGATTCCAGCCGTTCGAGATCCTTGCGGCTGAATCCGGCATAGGCTTGCGCCATATCCTCCGCCAAATCGCCCAGATTATCCTCCAGCCAGCCGAAGAGATCTTCGGGTTTGCGGATCCGCTCGCGGAATTGCCTGTCGTAGTTGGAATTAAAAAAGTCATACTGGCCCGCGTAGTCTTCCGGATCGAGGTTGAAGGCGATGCCGCCCAGCCTCTGCAACAGTAAGGGATAATTCTGCGGCAGAGAATCGGACAATGCGCAATACTCCCTCAACTCAGCCAGATCGTCCAACGCCCGCCAGGGCTCCTGCAACTGACGCAACTGCCAGTCCATCTTATACTTGGTGCTGAGATCCCAGTCTTTCTCGAAGTTTATAGAGAGGCTGTCAAAGCCGGCTACCGCCAGCATTTCCACCAATTGTCCGGTCTCCGCGGGGGAGAGCGGAGCGCCAGCCGTCAGGCCGTAACAGGCCAGAATCAGGACTACCAAAACAATCGTCTTGCGCATAAAATCGGGCTCCTTCACGCGGGCCATCAAATGCCGGGGGCGGATTATGTCAACCCTAATCG
>CAYXEF010000076.1:6508-12185 GCA_964463825.1 uncultured Candidatus Cloacimonadota bacterium
TGTTTCACAAGGCTATAGGAACATCATCTGCGTGGGAGGGGACGGCACCCTGCATGAAGTGGCGGGAGCCATCGTAAAGAGCGGTAAAAGCGACGAAGTGGTCCTGGGAGTCATCCCCATCGGGGTCGGCAATGACTTTTGCCGCAGTCTGGGGATACCCCATGACCTGGCAGGCAGCCTCGAGGTCATCCGCCGCGGAAAGATCCGCCAGCTTGATCTGGGCAGGATGGAAGACGTCTATTTCGTCAATTCAATGGGGGCGGGCCTTGACGCCGTGATCGCCCGCAAGGCGGAACAGTCCAGATCTTTGCCCGGGGGCCTGCGTTACCTGTATGCCCTGTTTTCTTCATTGCTGCGGCTGAGAAGCTATCCCCTGGAAGTCGAGGCAGACGGCGAAAAGCGGAAGCTGAACGCCCTGATGGTCAGCGTCGGCAATGGCTCATATTGTGGCCGGGGATTCAGATTGTGCCCGCAAGCCGAACTGGACGACGGCAAGCTCGATCTCTGCATCGTGCAGTCCATTCCACTGATCCGGGTCATTATGTCCCTGCCCGCGGTGATCAAGGGAACCCATTTGCGCTTCAGTTATGTGAGCTATCGCCAACCCGGCAACATCCTGATCAGCTGCGATGGCGAGCTCCCCCTCTATTGTGACGGCGAATTGCCCACTTTGAAGGATAAACGCCAGATCAGGATCGACATCCTCCCACGGAAAATCAATGTGATCTGTCCCTGATATGCGGTAAACAGCCTGAATGATCGCTTGATGGCGATCTCTGGCGTGACAGAGCCTGCCCCTTGTCGCACAAAACTGATTCCCTGGTTACGACATCTCAAGTCTGACACAGCGCTACGTGGCACATGGTACAAAAGTTCATTCACCAAGAGGGGTTCCGTGGAACGAACCTAATGAAAAAAACAACCGGAGTCTATGGAGACTCCGGCGATAACTGGAATACGGACTTAAAAGCCCGGTCTTCAGTTCAGGGCAAGAAGCGCTCGGCGCGCACGAGATAGAAGTAGCGATCGAGCGAGGCTATCGTGTTGACAGGGGTTCCGGTAACGGTAATCCAGAGGTTTTCCGGACCCGGTGTGAAGTAGGGATCGCTGCTGCGGTAGAGATTGAAGTTGTTGACCGCAAGCGGGTAGGACCAGTTCAGTTGCAGGCCAAAGCCGGAGAGAAGGGTTAACTCCAGATCGTCCACCGCGGGCAGAGGCAGCCACTCGGTGACCAGGGATCCTGTCCAGAGGTTGTTGCTTTCGTTGGTTTCGGCGATGAGCCCGGTGGCATCCACCCGCAGCCAGGAGTTCCAACTGCCGGGGATGTCCGTGCTCACATTTTGGAAGACCACGGATTTGCTGTGGCCGGCTTCAAGGGCAAACATCTCCAGGAACAGGTCGCCCGGGGTGCCGGCTGGCGGCGCCGCAGGCTGGTTTTTGTAGAGATCCACCCGGACTTGGCCAGCAATGTCGTGGATGCCGTTGTTCTGGAAGACCACGGTTGCCGTGAGCGGTGCGCAGACGTAGCTGTCCGGCCGGTTCCAGAAGACATCGATGATTTCGAGGTCCATGTTGTCGCCGGTCCAGAAGATGCGGTCGTAAGTGTCGTTTTCGAAGGCCGAACCGGCGAAGGCGCCGCTGGCCAGATAAAGGCGTACGATGCCGGTATTAAACTCCTTCCAGACGTTGTTGGCTCCGGTGGAGACCGGGAAAACGGCGCCGGTGATGGTGATTTCCTGATTGTTATTGAGTTTGAGCAGGGCGCCACCTACCGGGTAGATGGTCTGCCCATAGCGGAAAGTGCAGTTGTGCAGCCCGCCGGTGTAGGAACCGGATTGGAAGTTCACTCCATCGCTGTTCATGTATTCGAAGACCGCGTAGTTGGCGCTGAGCGTGCCTCCGCTGCGCACCGTGAAGGCGTAATAACCTTCGCCGTAACGGGTGAAGGTGGCCGGATTGTCGGCGTTGCCCAGCACATCGATCTGAGAGCCGGAATAGATGGCCAGGGTGGAGCCGCCGCCCATGGCCAAAACTGCCGAGGCGTCGAGTTCCAGGGTGCTGCCGTTGCGTACGATGAGATTTCCGGCGCAGTTTAGGGTCTTACCGTTAAGTTCAAGGCGGCCGTGGTCCACGATCACGTTGCCGCGGCAGGTGATGTCGTTGTAAAGGTAAACCATGTTGACACGGGTGGGGCCCGGATCCAAGCCCGGGCCGCCTTCGCCTTCCCGGGTGGAAGTCTTGTTGATGGTGATCTGATAGAAACTGCTGCCGGCTCCGCCGTTATAGATATAGGCATCCTGGGGTCCGACCAGTTCGAAAATACCTCCCGCCGGCACGAAACCCGGCAGGTTGCAGGAGAGGTTTCGGGCCAGGGTCACCTTACCGCCGGTGATATCGTAACTGAGGTTGTAGCTGGAGGCGTCCCAGATATAGACTCCCTGGTCGAGGTAGTTGAGGCTACCTCCGGAGATCGTGATCGAGGCATCGGCGTCATAGCCCCAGAAAGCCGCTCCGGTGCCGCCGGAGACGTTCACCATGCCGCCTGTGATCTGGAGGAGGCCGTTGAGGTCGATGGTATGAGAGATATCCTGGCTGATGTTAAGCGCGCCTCCGGTATTGCAATAAAAGCCGCCGTACATGCCGTTGTCGGCGAGGTCGAGGATGGTGAGGGTGCCCCCCAGGACGTCCAAAGCGCCGGCAGTCCAGTCGTATTGGGCGATGGTGACCACGGCCGCCGCGTTGTTCACGCGCAGGGCGCCGCTGGATTTGTTGGTCTCCAGGATGTTGAAGCTTTCCGTGTAACTGCAGTATTGGTGTCCGGAGCCGTTGAAGATCACGCGGCCTGTGCGGGGAAAGAAATCTCCGTCTATGTGTATCCAGTTGCCGGCAACCGTGATGTCGAAGACCACCGAGGAGGAGTTCATCACGTCCAGCGTTCCGCCGGTATCTATTATCATGTCCCCTTTAACGGTGATGTCCGCGCCGAGGCGGTAATAATCCTGCACGGTGACCGAGGGCAGCCAGTTGCCGCCGGAAATGTTCAGCGTGTAGGATCCGCCGCCGAACCTATCCGTGAGGACCACTGTTCCTCCGGCGGGTTGGAAAGTACCGGAGCTGGTGGCGTTGATCCCGTCGCAGTAGATATAGCCGTCTTCGATGGTGGTTATGGAGCCGGCATTCACTGTGATGGTATGGTGTGCCAGTTTGAACTCCCCAGCATCGATCGAGAGCGTCCCGTTCAGATAGGTGGTGCGGGGTAGTACGGTGGATTCGTCGCAATAGAAGGTTCCGTAGCCGAGTTCCAGCGTGCTGGTGGAATACAAATACGGTTTGCCATGCACGGTGGCATTGTTGGTGTGCAGATCCAGGGTGCCGTAGAGTATCAGGTTTCCGTCCACGATCAGATCATTGAAGAAAAGGTCCAGCGAGTTATTCTGGGTGATCGTGAGGTATCCGGCCACATGCAGGTCGTAATCGCTGAAAGAGGAGATATCGTATCCGGATCCCGGAGTTGCTCCGCCCACCTCCAGGCTGCCCAGTTGCGAACCCTCCACCTCGATATTGATATACGAATACAAGGTGGAGCTGAGCGTGATGAGCACCGCGGCGGGGATGACCACGCTGGCGCCATTGTAGATATTCCAGCTGTGACCGCATTCGATCTCCCCGGCAGTCAGCGCGGCCACTGACCCGCTGTACCAGGAGATGCTGCCGGAAGTGTACACCCGTCCCAAAGCGTTGGCCATGTTCAGGATGCTATAGATATCCAGCTTGTCGCAGGTTAAAACCTCGTCCTGGATGGCCAGGGTACCCGATTGGACCAACACGTCTCCGGTGCAGGTGACGTCCGTGGCCAGAAAGATGGCGGCCGCGGTCTTGTTGATCTTCAGATCGGCCAGGGAGCAGGGGCCCAGCGCTCCGGCGTCCATATAGATAAAGTGCTCGACGGAGCCGGTCAATTCCAGGGTACCGCCGGCCGGGGCGATGTTGCGGGTGCAGTAGAAATTGCCGCTGGTGCTGATGGTGCCCCCGGTCACGTTCATGGCAAAGCTGTAGCCGCTGGAGCCGTTGATGTTGATGCCCACGTCGTGAAAGACGAAGGAGCCGCCGTTCATGGTCAGGGTCACGTTTTGCCAGTTGGAGTAAGAAGAGCCGGCGTTTCCTCCGTAAACGTTGATGGTGCCGCCATTGGTGAAGGTCACCAGGGCGTTCAGGTCCACGGAGCCGTCGTAGTTACTGAGGTTGATAATGCCGCCGGGATTCACGTAGTAGTTACCCACGATGCCGCTGTCGAGAAGGTTACCGGCGGAGAAAATCCCCTGCAGAACGTCGATGGCACCGGCAGTCCAGTTGTAATAGGCGGCGTATATTTCCGCGTTGGAGTTGTTTACCCGTAATGCGCCGCCGGATTTGTCCACCTCCAGCAGGTAAAACTCCTCGTCGAAGTTGCAGTACTGGTGAGTCGAACCGTTGAGGACAACGGTGCCGGTGCCTTCTGTGAAGGCGGCGGGGCCCACAGTGTTCACCCAGTTTCCTGCGATCCTGACGGTGTGGTTGTTAGTGGCGAAGACGCCGCTGTCGATCTGCAGGTTGCCTTTCAGGGTGAGGGGATGGGCCAGTTGGGCGGTGCCGGTCTGGCTGAAAGTGATGTTCTTCAGATAGCAGTTGGTGTTTTGCAGCCCGATGGAGGCGGACGTGCCGTCGAGTACCAGCGTGCCGTTGTTCCATTTGATGCCCGGGGTGGCGCCGTCGGGGTTGTTGTCGAAGATGCTGCCCTTCAGGATGGTGTTGCCGGTGTAATAGTGGTAAAAATTGCTGCCGCTGAAATTGGTGATGTTGCCGCTGAGCGTGAGCGGCTGGGTGGATGAGGCGCTGACCGAGAAGATACCAGCGGTCTTGGCCACCCAGAGTGAAGAGATCTGGGTGTCCGGATCGAAGTTGATGATGTGGGTGTCCGCCAGATTGCCCTGGAACTTGAAGATCCCGGTGTTCAGGGTCACATTCGAGCCGTTGAAAAAGGTCATGTTCCCGGTTACGTTGATCTGGGTGTTGGAAGTGATATTGGCAGTGCCAGCTGGCTCCCATTCCACGTTCCCGGCCACATTCACCATACCGGTGCTGCTCATGTTCAAGGTACCGGAAACATACAATCCGGCCGAGACATTGAGGTCGTAGGCGGCGTTTACCGTGAGACTGGCGCCTGTTTCCAGATACAGGTTTTGGCAATAGGAGGCCGCGGCGATCCAGGGAAAGTTGGTCACGCCGGTGGAATTGATGACCACGTCCGTGGTGGAGGTGGGCACGCCGGCCGGACTCCAGTTCGAGGCTGTACTCCAATTACGGCTGGTGGCGCCGGTCCAGGTGGAGAGCCCCGCCAGAGGTGCAAGGGCAAGTATGATAAACCCAAGCAGTATGCTTCTTTTCATGTTTTCTCCTTGCATTACAGCAATATCCAACTTTGGTGTGCCCGCCTGATTGGGGAAGCCGGGCATGCCATGTCAGTTTTAAGTACCAGTTTATCGGATGAAAAAAGTAGTCAAGCTTAAATTTCACCCCTGCCAGCCCAACTAAAAGACCTTTAAACAAGGCATTATGGAAACTCACCCACACCGGATGGATCGCTCCCCATAAGCAGCGTGAGCAGTGGATCAGGAATAGGGCGGCCAAGTATCCCCAG